>NZ_QOBB01000175.1:0-16104 GCF_024704855.1 Burkholderia sp. HAN2018
GGCGTGACGCTCTGCCGCGGCCCGGGCTTCCGCTGCTGCGGCGCGCGCGAAGGCTTCCGCGCTGCGGGCCGCCTGTTGCGCGGCGTGGTGATCGTGGAGGAGCTGATCGACGCCCACGGTGAGCGAAGCGATCTGATCGTTCAGGTTCATGCGTGTCTTCTCTGCGTAAGACCCGCGATTTTAACCGCTGCGCCGGTGCCGGGCCGTGCGCGACGTGTAACAAAGTGCGCAAAGCGGCGTGAAGTACGCCGCTTTGTGTTACTTCAGGTAGCCTGCGGAGCCGAACCAGTCGAGCGCATCGCGCAGCCCTTCGCGGTACGGGCGCGCACGGTAGCCGAGCTCGCGCTCGGCCTTCGCGGACGTGAAATACATCTTGTTCTTCGACATCCGCAGCCCGTCCACGGTGACGAACGGCTCCTTCTTCGTGAACTTCGCGACCGCTTCCGCGCCGACTGCGAGCGGATAGAGCGGCCAGCGCGGCAGCGCGATCGTCGGCGCCTTGCGGCCCGTCATCTGCGCGATGTCGGCGAGCATCTGCTGCAGCGGCAGGTTCTCGCCGCCGAGGATGTAGCGCTCGCCGATCCGGCCGCGCTCGAGCGCGAGGAAGTGGCCGTGCGCGACGTCGTCGACGTGCACGAGGTTCAGCCCCGTGTCGACGAACGCCGGAATCTTGCCGAGCGCGGCCTCGACGATGATGCGGCCGGTCGGCGTCGGCTTCACGTCGCGCGGGCCGATCGGCGTCGACGGATTGACGATCACGGCCGGCAGCCCTTCGTCGGCGATCATCCGTTCGACCGCGCGTTCCGCGAGCACCTTGCTGCGCTTGTAGACGCCGATCGCCTGCTCCGCCGTGAGCGGCCGGTTTTCGTCGGACGGGTCGCCGGCACTCGTCACCTTCAGCGTCGCGACACTGCTCGTGTAGACGATCCGCTCGACGCCTTCCGCGCGTGCCGCGCGCATCGTCGCGACCGCCCCCTCGAGGTTCGCGCGCTCGATCTCGTCGGGATCGGGCGCCCACAGCCGGTAGTCGGCCGCGACATGCAGCAGGTAGCGCACGCCGCGCAGCGCGGCGCGCATCGACGCCTCGTCGCGCATGTCGCCGGTGACGATCTCGGCGTCGAGATCCGCCACGTTCGTGCGCGGGCTGGTCGGGCGCACGAGCACGCGCACCGCATAGCCTTTCTGCTGCGCGATGCGCGCGACGGCCGAGCCGACGAAACCGGACGCGCCGGTGACGAGAACGAGATCGCGGGAGGTATCAGTCATGCGTTTCCTTCAGGGCCGCGCGCGGGCGGCGCGGCGGTTGAGCGTCGGCGAGATTGTACGTGGTCGGCGCGCGCGGCGACGCAAGGCCGCGTCGGGTGCGGGCATGTACGAAGCGGCCGACGCGACTACAATGCCGGGCTTGAACGCAACGGGAGGACGACGCGATGAGCCGCAATGAACTGGACGAACGGATCGAGACCTACTACGTACGGGTGCGCGGCGTCGTGCAGGGCGTCGGCTTCCGGCATGCGACGGTGCGCGAGGCGCATGCGCTGAAGCTGCGCGGCTGGGTCGCGAATCTCGAGGACGGCACCGTCGAAGCGATGATCCAGGGCCCCGGCGCGCAGATCGACCGGATGCTCGCGTGGCTGCGTCACGGGCCGCCGGCCGCGCGCGTGACCGAGGTGACGTTCGAGGAACGCCGGACCGAGAAGCGCTTCGAGCGCTTCCAGCAGCAGTAAGCGGCACGGAACGATCATGACGGGGTATCCGGAGGCCGGGCGCGGCCTCATGCTGTCGGTGGCGGCATCGACGCTGTTCGCGCTGATGTCCGCCTACGCGAAACTGCTCGCGCCGCTCACGGGGCTCGACATCTTCGCGTGGCGCGTGTTGTGGACCGCACCGGGCGCGCTCGCGCTGATCGCGCTGCGCGGCCGTTGGCCGGCGCTCGTCGACCTCCTTCGGCGCAGCGTGCGCGACTGGCGCCTGCTGATCGCGGTGCCCGTGAGCGCCGCGCTGCTCGGATTGCAGTTGTGGCTGTTCCTGTGGGCGCCGCTGCACGGGCGCATGCTCGAAGTGTCGCTCGGCTATTTCCTGTTGCCGCTGACGATGGTGCTTGTCGGCCGCTTCTACTATCACGAACGGCTCGATCCGCTGCAATGGACGGCGGTCGCGTGCGCCGCGCTCGGCGTCGCGCACGAAGTGTGGGCGACGCGCGCGTTCGCGTGGCCGACGCTCGTCGTCGCGCTCGGTTATCCGCCGTATTTCGTGCTGCGCCGGCGGATCAACGCCGATTCGCTCGCCGCGTTCGCGGTCGAGATCGTGCTGCTGTGCCCGGTCGCGTTCGCGATGGTCGCGACGAGCGCGACGCGCGTGGCCGGCCATCCCGTGCTGTGGGCCGCGCTGCTGCCGGGGCTCGGCGTGCTGAGCACGCTCGCGCTCGCGAGCTACCTGAAGGCCAGCCGGATGCTGCCGATGGCCCTGTTCGGAATTCTCGGCTACGTCGAGCCCGTGCTGCTCGTCGCGGTGTCGCTGTTGCTGCTCGGCGAAACGCTGAGCGTCGCGAAGCTCGCGACGTACGGGCCGATCTGGGTCGCCGTTGCGCTGACCGCGTGGCACAGCGCCATGCTGATGCGGCGCCTGCCCGCGCGCGGATAGGCACGCGGATAGGCGTCGATCGCGATGCGGCGGCGGCGCGGAACGTGGCGTAGATCGCATCGGTATCGGCATCGCCCGGCGGTCGAACCCGTCGATGCTGACCGCAAACTGGCGTCGCGCTGGCGCGAATCTGTCGACGCTGCCTGCTTCGCATCACAAGGCTCGCGCGTGTAATCGAACAGAAGATTCGGTTGCACTTTGTTACTTAGGGTCTCTCCTGATCGGCTACTAGACTGGCCTCACCGACTTCCCTTCGTATGCAGCCTTTCAATGAACGGTCCTCTCCGTGCCTGGCCGGCCGGGTTGGCGCGATGCGGGCATACGCGTATCGCGGCTGATCCCGCGCGCCTTCTTCTTCCCGATCCATTCCCCGGTGCGTGCCGCACCGCCGTCGTGCGGGTGCGCTCATGTCGTTGAGCGTGCCGCCCGCCACCGCTCGGCCGCCGCGCGGCGGCCGCCTGATCGAAGTCGATTTCTTCCGCGGCATCGTGCTGTTGATGATCGTCGTCGATCACATCGGCGCGAGCGTGCTGTCGCGCGTCACGCTGCACGCGTTCGCGCTGTGCGACGCGGCCGAGGTCTTCGTCTTTCTCGGCGGTTTCGCGACCGCGAGCGCCTATGGCGCGATCGCCGAACGGCACGGCGCGCGCGCCGCGCAACGGCGGTTCGTGCGCCGCGCGATGCAGATCTACCGCGCGTTTCTCGCGACCTCGACGCTGATGCTCGTCGTGTCGGCCGTGCTCGACCATTACGGGATCGATGCGCCGAACCTCGCGCTCGACGACGTCAGCGTGATGCTCGCCTCGCCGCTCACGGGCCTGGCCGAACTGCTGACGTTCCAGCGCCAGCCTTATCTCGCGTCGGTGCTGCCGATGTACGTGCTGTTCGCGCTCGCGTCGCCGGTGCTCGTGCCGTTCGCGCGCCGGCATCCATGGCTGCTCGTCGCGCTCGGCATTGCGTCGTGGATCGCGGCGGGCTGGCTCGGCCCCGAGCTGCTGGACACCGACGGATTCCGCTGGAGTTTCAATCCGTTCGCGTGGCAACTGATGTTCGTCGCCGGCGTGCTCGCGCGCTGCCAGCCGTTCTACCGGCGCATCGCGCTCGGCCGCTGGGGGGCCGCGGCGACCGGGCTGGCCTGCGCGGTCGTGCTCGGCTGCGCGAGCTACAAGCTGTTCTCGGGGCTGCCGCTGCCGGAAGGCGTGTTCAAGCGCGATCTCGCGCTGCCGCGCGTCGTGAGCTTCGCGGCCATCGCGTGGCTGATGGCCGATTGCGTGCGCTTCGGCTGGATCGCGCGGATCGCGCAGGGCGTGCGGCCGGTCGTGGCCGTGGGCCAGCGCGGGCTGATCTGCTTCGTCGCGGGCGCGGCGATCTCGCTCGTCATCGATTCGCTCCTGCATCCGGTCGTGGGCAGTGCCGACCTGCGGCACGTCGGCGTGGGCCTCGTGGCCGACGCGTGCGCGCTCGGGCTGATGATGGCCGTGGCCGGTTCGGGAACGTGGATCGCGCGGTGGCGCGGTGCGGCCGCGTGAGCGGCGCGGGCGGCACGGAACGTGCGGCGCGGCGTCAGTGAGGTGAGCCGATACGGGAGCGGGGAACGGCGGTGGGGTCGTCGGATTCGGCGTCGTCGCGCTCGTCGGGCGCCGGATCGTCGCGTTCCGCGAGTACCGCGTCGGCTTCGGCTGCTGCCCGGGCGGCGCGCAGTGCAGTGCATCGCTGCGCGTACCGGATGTCCGAGAGGATCCGGAGGAGCCTCGTGGTCTTGCTTTTCATGGTCTTCTCCCGCCAGCGCGCATCGCGGCGGATGCACTGCTTTGCAACCAGTGTAGGACGCAATCGCGCAACCGGCGGGAGAATGTGGCGTGCAGGCCGCACGCCGAGGGATAGTCCTTACTGGGCCGTGGCGGCACCCTGCGCCTGCAGCGATTCCTCGCGGCGCTCTTCCGCACAACGTTGGTGCTGGCGCGACAGGCGGTTCATCAGCGGCAGCAGCAGCAGCGCGAGCAGCATGCCGATCGCGGCGAGCCAGCCGAGCTTCTCGAACAGCGACAGGTAGAGCGGCAGCGATTCGGTGGCCGGCAGTTCGTGCGACGGCATCTGCGCGAAGTTCGCGACGACGCTGCCCAGATACTGCGACACGCCCGTCGCGACGAAGTACGCACCCATCATGAAGCCGCTCATGCGTGCCGGCACGTAGCGGGCGATCATCGCGAGGCCGAGGCCGCTCACCAGCAGTTCGCCGAGCGAGTAGAGGCCGTAGCCCCACACCATGAACCACGACGACACGCGGCCGTCCACCGCAAAGCGGCCGCTGATCGTGAACACCAGGTAGCCTGCGGCCACTGCGCCGAAGCCGAGCGCGTACTTCGCGGCGACCGGCAGGTCACGGCCGCCCTTCGCGACGGCGTTGTAGACCCACACGAGCACCGGGCTGAGCAGCATGATCCAGATCGGGTTCAGCGCCTGGAACTGCGCGGCGCTCCACGTGAACAGCGTCGTGCCGAACAGCATGAAGCGCGGATCGACGTTGCGCAGCGCGAACAGCGTCAGCGACGTCGACATCTGCACGTAGAAGATGAAGAACAGGATCACCTGGCCGATCAGCACGAGCGCCGCGATCAGGCCGGCGCGCTCCGAGCGCTCCGATTTCGCGATCATGTACGCGAAGATCGCGAGGATCGCGAACGCCGCCGTCCACACGCTGGCGACGGCGAGCTGCTTGTGCTGCAGCACGTACAGCGTGACCAGCGCGAGCCCGACACCGCCCAGGGCGACCGCGCCGAGGCGCTTCCAGCGGATCGGCTGGTCGTCGGGCAGCGAGCCGACGTGTGCGAGCGTGCGATGCATCAGCATGAAGTTGAGGATCGCGAGCAGCATGCCGCCGCAGCAGACCGCGAACGCGGTGTGCCAGCCCCAGTGATCCTTGATCCACGGCGTCGCGAGCATCGACACCGTCGAGCCGATGTTGACCGCCATGTAGTAGATCGTGAACGCGCTGTCGATGCGCGCGTCGTCGCCTTCATAGATGCGGCGCACGAGGTTCGCCGCGTTGGCCTTGAACAGGCCGTTGCCGACGACGATCACGCCGAGCGACGCGTACATGTACGTCAGCTGGTCGTTCGGTACCGACAGCATCAGGTAGCCGGCGCAGAGCACGGACGCGCCGATGATCATCGTGCGGCGGGCGCCGAGCACCTTGTCGCCGATCCAGCCGCCGATCGACGGCGCGGCATAGACGAGTGCGGTAAACGCACCCCAGGTCAGGTTCGCATGGCTGTCGGTGAAACCGAGCCGGTCGACCATGAAGAGGACCAGGAGCGCGGCCATGCCGTAGTAGCCGAAACGCTCCCACATTTCGATGAGGAAGACCGTCGTGAACGATCGGGTTTGTGAAACAGGTGGTTGCATCATCAATCTCGTTTGAAACGGACGGCACGGATCGCGCGTCGTCTTGGGGTCGAACTGGCGCCGATGCACAATGGGCCGGGTAAGCTTTGCGCTGGCGATGGAACAGTCGGGCGGTTAGCCCGGGCCGGGGCCTGACTCCGCCTGGTGTGGCGGGGAAGGGCCCCGACCGGCGCGCGCATGGTAACGGCTGCCGGTCCGGTGCGTCTGGTATCCGCCACTTAGGGAAACTCCTAATGTGGCAGTAGCTTTCAGGAACATTCGTCTCATCATTTACTTGTAAGCTTTCATGCCGGCTCTCCGAATATTCCCGGAGAGCCGCTTGCAGCTTGCCTGTGAAGCCGGCGAGTCTGGCAAGATAGCGCGTCGTTTCGCTCGCTTCGTGTCCCGTTTAGTGCACCGGGCTCAACACCGAAGACGGGTGCGAACCCGAAGACTAAGCTATATCGTTCTAACTTAGTTATTTTCCATCAAACATTTTTTGACGATCACTTTTCGGCCTGCTATGGTTCCCCCCACTGAAAACTCGCGGTCCGCAGATGCTGCCGCCGCTCTGGGCAGCAAGATTCGCGCGTTGCGCCAACGACTCAAGCGCACGCTCGACGACACCGCTACCGCCGCGGGGATTTCGAAGCCGTTTCTGTCTCAAGTCGAACGCGGGCTCGCGTCGCCGTCGCTGACATCGTTGGCCGGTATCGCGCACGCGCTCGGTGTGACGGTGCAGTACTTCGTGGATACGCCGAGCGAGGAACGCTCGGTCTGCCGAGGCGAGCAGCTGCGCTTCTTCGGGTTTGCCGATTCGGCGAACCTGTTCGCGAGGCTGACGAACGTGTCCGAAGGGCGCCAGCTGGAGGCGATCCTCGTGAGGATGCCGCCGGGGCAGAAGCGGTCTGAGGTGACGACACATGCAGGAGAGGAGTTCCTGTATGTGATTGAAGGGGAAGTGTCGCTGACGCTGGAAGGCAAGACGTTCGTCCTGCAGGCCGGTGACAGTTCGCACTATCAGTCGACGGTCCCGCACAGCTGGGTCAACACCGCGAAGATCGAGTCGGTGGTGGTCTGGGTCGGTACGCCGAGGCTGTTCTAACGCACAGGTATTCCTTCGTTTCGAAGACGGAATACCTGTCGAAAGAAACGTAAGGAATACTAAAATGCAATACGAGAATCACGGGCCTCCTCAATCGCTGCGCCCGTCAGCGTCTCACGCGTAAGCCGCGGCATCCGCCGCGCGACGCTCACCGAACAACCCTTCTCAAGACTGCCACGATGAAATCCTTGCATGCCATGTCGGCCGTGCTGGCCGCGCTCGCCCTGACGCCTGTCGCCCACGCCGTTTCCGTTCCGTCGAACGTCGCGCTCGCTCCTCAACAGGACCTGACGCGCCAGGTGCCTGCCGAAGTCGAGTCGCTCGACCCGGCGCACATCGAATCGTGGACCGGCAACACGATCGGCCTCGACCTGTTCGAAGGGCTGGCGCGCATCGACGCAGCCGGCCAGGTCGTGCCGGGTGTCGCGCTGTCGTGGGAACGCAAGACGCCGACGACGTGGATCTTCAAGCTTCGCCGCGACGCGAAGTGGAGCAACGGCCAGCCGGTGACGGCCGCCGATTTCGTCTATGCATGGCAGCGCCTCGTCGATCCGAAGACGGGCTCGAAGTACACGATCCTCGTCGAGTTCGTGAAGAACTCGAAGGACATCATCGCGGGCAAGGCCGCGCCGTCGACGCTCGGCGTGCGCGCCGTCGACCCGTACACGCTGGAAGTGACGACCGACGTGCCGGTCGCGTTCTTCCCCGAGCTCACCGCGATGGTGCCGCTGGCACCGGTGAACAAGGACACGGTGACGAAGCTCGGCGATGCATGGACGCGCCCGGGCAACATCGTCAGCAACGGCGCCTACCAGCTCGTCGACTGGCAGCCGAACAACCGCATCGTGATCTCGAAGGATGCGAAATACTGGAATGCGCCGAAGGTCGTGATCAACAAGGTCACGTACCTGCCGATCGAGAGCGACGAGACGGCGATGCGCATGTACCAGGCCGGCCAGATCGACTACAGCTACTCGATCCCGTCGGGGATCTTCCAGCAGGTCAGCAAGCAGTTCGGCGGCGAACTGCGCCAGGGCCTGCAGCTCGCGACGTACTACTACTACCTGAACAACAGCGATCCGGCACTGAAGGACAAGCGCGTGCGCCAGGCGCTATCGATGGTGCTCGATCGCGACGTGCTGACCCAGAAGCTCACGCAGGCCGGCGAGAAGCCGATGTACGGCCTGATGCCGAACGGCACGAAGGGCGTGCAGCCGTTCACGCCGGACTGGGCGTCGTGGCCGATGGCCAAGCGTGTCTCGACCGCGAAGGACCTGCTGAAGCAGGCCGGCTATTCGGACGCGAAGCCGCTGTCGTTCACGCTGACCTACAACACCAACGACCTGCACAAGAAGGTCGCGCTGTTCGCGGCGTCCGAATGGCGTACCAAGCTCGGCATCAACACGAAGCTCGAGAACGTCGAGTTCAAGGTGCTGATGAAGCAGCGCCATGACGGCAAGGTGCAGATCGCGCGCGACGGCTGGTTCGCCGACTACAACGACGCGATGACGTTCTTCGACCTGCTGCGTTGCGGCAGCGCGCAGAACACCGTCGGCTACTGCAACAAGCAGGTAGATGCACTCGTCGACGAAGGCAACCAGAAGCTCGACGACAAGGCGCGTGCCACGCTGCTCACGCAGGCACACGATCTCGCACTGAACGACACGCCGATGGTGCCGCTGTTCCAGTACTCGGCCGACCGTCTCGTGAAGCCGTACGTCGGTGGCTACTCGCTGAAGAACGTGATCGACATGCGTGCGTCGCAGGACATGTACGTGATCAAGCACTGAGCGGAGCGATCATGCTGGCCTACGCATTGAGGCGTACGTTGTG
Organism: Burkholderia sp. HAN2018; assembly: GCF_024704855.1. Classification (NCBI taxonomy): domain Bacteria; kingdom Pseudomonadati; phylum Pseudomonadota; class Betaproteobacteria; order Burkholderiales; family Burkholderiaceae; genus Burkholderia; species Burkholderia sp. HAN2018. The sequence goes on from NZ_QOBB01000175.1 coordinate 8,966, forward strand.
GGCGGTGCCGACGATCCTCGCGGTCGTCACCGTCTGCTACCTGCTGCTGCACCTGACGCCCGGTGGCCCGTTCGATACGGAAAAGCAGCTGTCCGCGGCGACGCTCGCGAACCTGAACGCGAAGTATCACCTCGACCAGCCGCTGTGGAAGCAGTACCTGATGTACCTGAACGCGCTGCTGCACGGCGATCTCGGTCCGTCGTTCCGTTACGTCGACTGGTCCGTGAACGACCTGGTGCGCAAGGCGCTGCCGGTGAGCCTCGGCGTGGGCGGCCTGTCGATCCCGATCTCGATCGGGCTCGGCGTGCTGCTCGGCACCGTCGCGGCCGTGCGCCGCGACAGCTTCATCGACCGCATCGTGATGCTGATCGGCAACGTCGGCAACGTCGTGCCGCCGTTCGTGCTCGGCCCCGTGCTCGTGTGGATCTTCGCGATCCTGCTGAAGACGTCGGCCGGTAACGGCTGGCTGCCGGCGGGCGGCTGGGGCGACGGCGGCTGGCAGTACCGGCTGCTGCCGATCGTGCTGCTGACCTTCATCAACATGTCGCTGCTCGCGCGCGTGATGCGCGGCTCGATGATCGAGACGCTGTCGAGCAACTACATCCGCACCGCGCGCGCGAAGGGCCTGCCGGGCTCGACGATCGTGCTGCGCCACGCGCTGAAGCCCGCGCTGATGCCGGTCGTGTCGCTGGTCGGCACGGTCTGCATCTCGTCGATCACCGCGGCCGTCGTCACCGAATCGGTGTTCGCGCTGCCGGGCCTCGGCCAGCTCGTCGTGAACGGTGCGATCAACCGCGACTACACGCTCGTGCTCGGCCTCGTCGTGCTGACCACCGTCTGCGCCGTGCTGTTCAACCTGCTGGTCGACCTCGCGTACGCGTGGCTCGATCCGCGCATCCGTTATTGAGCGAGGCACCGCGATGACTCCGACTACTCCCGTCGTCGGCCTGCCTGTGCAGACCGACACGCCGCCGCGTTCGCGCTCGCCGCTCGCGCTTGCCATGGCGCGCTTCCTTCACAACCGTGCGGCCGTGTTCAGCCTCGTGCTGCTCGCGCTGATCACGATCGCGTGTTTCGTCGGCCCGTGGCTGCTGACCGCCGACCCGGCCGCGAGCGACTGGGGCGCGATCAGCCTGCCGCCGACCTGGGCCAACCAGCACTGGTTCGGTACCGACGAGCTCGGCCGCGACCTGCTCGTGCGCACGCTGATCGGCGGACGCGTGTCGATCGAGGTCGGCTTGCTCGGCACGCTCGTGTCGGGCCTGTTCGGCGTCGCGTGGGGTGCGACCGCGGGCTTCGCGGGCGGCCGCACCGATGCCGTGATGATGCGCGTCGTCGACATGATGTACGCGATCCCGTACCTGCTGATCGCGATCCTGATGATGACCCTGTTCGGCCGCTCGTTCATGCTGGTCGTGCTGACCATCAGCGCGTTCTCGTGGATCGACATGGCGCGTGTCGTGCGCGGCCAGACGCTGTCGCTGCGCAGCCGCGAGTTCGTCGACGCGGCGCGCGCGATCGGCGTGTCGCCGGCCACGATCGTGCGGCGCCACGTGGTGCCGAACCTGCTCGGCGTGGTCGTCGTGTACGCGACGGTCTCGGTGCCGGGCATCGTGCTGACCGAATCGGTGCTGTCGTTCCTCGGCCTCGGCGTGCAGGAACCGATGACGAGCTGGGGCGTGCTGATCCAGGACGGCGCGCAGAAACTGGAATCGATGCCGTGGCTGCTGCTGGCCCCGGCCGTCATGCTGTGCGTGACGCTCTACTGCGTGAACTTCGTCGGCGATGGCCTGCGTGACGCGCTCGACCCGAAGGATCGCTGAAATGGGTGCACTGCTGGAAGTAGACAACCTCGGCGTGCGCTTCACGCGCAAGGACGCGCCGCCGGTCGACGCCGTGAGCGGCGTGTCGTTCTCGCTCGAAGCCGGCAAGACGCTCGGCATCGTCGGCGAATCGGGCTCGGGCAAGAGCCAGACCGTGATGGCGCTGCTCGGCCTGCTGGCGGGCAACGGCACGACGACGGGCGCCGCGCGCTATCGCGGCGACAACCTGCTCGAGATGGATGCGCGCGCGCTGAACAAGGTGCGCGGCGACCGGATCGCGATGATTTTCCAGGACCCGATGACGTCGCTCAATCCGTTCCTGACGATCGAGCGGCAGATGACCGAGACGCTGCAGCTGCATCGCAAGCTGTCGCGCAGGGAAGCCACGAAGCGCGCGATCGAGGCGCTCGAATCGGTGCGTATCCCGGACGCGGCGCGCCGCATCCGCATGTACCCGCACGAGTTCTCGGGCGGGATGCGCCAGCGCGTGATGATCGCGATGGCGCTGCTGTCCGAGCCGGAGATCCTGATCGCCGACGAGCCGACCACCGCGCTCGACGTGACCGTGCAGGCGCAGATCATCGACCTGCTGCGCGAGCTGAACCGCGAGCGCGGCACGGCGATCGTGCTGATCACGCACGACATGGGCGTGGTCGCGGGCCTCGCGGACGACGTGATGGTCATGTATGCGGGCCGCACCGTCGAATACGCGCCGGCCGAATCGATTTTCGCGGCGCCGTCGCATCCGTACACGATCGGCCTGCTCAACGCGCTGCCGCGCCTGACCGACGCGGACGATGCGCCGCTCGTCGCGATTCCCGGCAATCCGCCGATGCCCGGCACCGCGCCGGCCGGCTGCGCGTTCGCGAAGCGCTGCACGTACGCGGAAGAACGCTGCGGCGCGGCGCGCCCCGCGCTCGAAACCTATGGCGCCGTGGGCGCGGTGCGCGCGTGCCACCGGCCCGTGGCCGATATGACGGGAGGTCTGCGATGAGCGTCGATGAACGCCGCAATACCGGCGCGACGGACGACACGCTGCTGTCCGTCGATGGGCTGAAAGTGCATTTCCGCGTGCCGCTCGGCGGCTATCCGTGGTCGCCGAAGGGCACGCTGCGCGCCGTCGACGGCGTGTCGTTCGACGTGAAGCGCGGCGAGACCGTCGGGCTCGTCGGCGAATCGGGCTGCGGGAAGTCGACGCTCGCGCGTGCGCTGATCGGGCTCGTGCCGATGACGGCCGGCGCCGTGAAATGGCGCGGCGAAGCCGTGGCGCCCGATCACCTGCGCGGCACCGCGATGCGGCGCGAAGTGCAGATGATCTTCCAGGATCCGCTCGCGTCGCTCGATCCGCGCATGACGATCGAACAGGTCGTCGCGGAGCCGCTCGTCACGCACCAGGCCGGCCTCGGCCGCACCGAGGTGCGCCGCCGCGTGGTCACGATGCTCGAACGCGTCGGCCTGAACGCGCATCACCTGCTGCGTTATCCGCATGAATTTTCCGGCGGGCAGTGCCAGCGCGTCGGCATCGCGCGCGCGCTGATCAGCGAGCCGAAGCTCGTGATCTGCGACGAACCCGTATCGGCGCTCGACGTGTCGATCCAGGCGCAGATCGTGAACCTGCTGCGCGATCTTCAACGCGAACTGTCGTTGTCCTATCTGTTCGTTGCACACGATCTCGCCGTGGTGAAGGCGATCAGCCAGCGTGTGCTCGTGATGTATCTCGGCCGCGTGATGGAGTTCGGCACGCGGCATGACGTGTACGGCGTCCCTCAACACCCGTACACGAAGGCGCTGCTCGATGCGGCGCCGACGCCGGAGCCGGCGCGCGAGCGTGCTCGCCGCCCGATGCTGCTGGCGGGCGAGATGCCCTCGCCGCTCAACCCGCCGTCCGGCTGTGCGTTCCGCACGCGCTGCCCGGTCGCGATCGATGCGTGCGCGCAGGACGTGCCGCTGCCGGAAGTTCGGCAGGGGTCGGCAGCGCGTGTCGCGTGCATCCGCGCGGGTGTGGCGTGAGCTGAAGTGACGCAGCAAACATAACCAAGGCAGGTCAACAGGGGTAGGTGCGGCGCGAACGATCTTCGCGCCGTGGGTACAGGCGCGTCCTTAACCGGGCGCGCCGGGGGGCCGGGAGCGGATCGCAGCCGGCGTGGACGATATCAACACAAGACGAGAATTACGATGAAAAAACAGAAGACGATCGGGACGGCATCGAAAATGCTGCTCGCATGGGGACTGCCGGCACTCGCCGGTGTCTCGCTGACGGGCGTCGCGCACGCCGACGACGCGGCCCCCGCACCGCTGACGGTCGCCCAGGCCGCACCGGGCGCGACCGTTGCGCAGGCAACGACCCCGAACGCCGTTATCAACGCCGAAGCGACCCAGGCCGTCACGCCGCCCGACGAGCCGTCGGCCCAGTCGCAGTCGAAGGGTTTCATTGCCGACAGCCACCTCAACTTCCTGTTCCGCAACTATGCGGACGTGCTCGACGCCAAGGGCGGCCCGCATCGCCACGCGTGGGTCCAGGGCGCGATGGCGAACTTCGAGTCGGGCTATACGACGGGCCTGATCGGTATCGGCTTCGATGCGTCGCTGTATGCGGCGCTGAAGCTCGACGGCGGCCAGGGCGCCGGCAGCATGGTGCACATCGCGAAGGGCGGTGGTGGCGGCAACCAGCTCGCATGGGCCTACCCCGGCATCTACGACGTGAAGGCGCGCATCTCGAACACGGTGGTCAAGTACGGTCTGCAGGCCGTCGACAACCCGTTCATGGAGCAGCACGACAACCGTGCGCTGCCGCCGACGTTCCTCGGCGCGACACTCGTCAGCAATGAATTCAAGAACGTGATGCTCGAGGCCGGCAGCTTCACGAAGACCGACGCGCGCGGTCACACGACGCTCACCAACCTGACGACGCAATACGGCGGCACGCGCATCAATCGCCTGTCGTACGTCGGCGGCACGTGGGATTACTCGCCGAACGGCGAAATCGCGCTGTACGCGAACCAGGCCGACGACGTGTGGCACCAGTACTACGCGTCGGTGAAGCACAGCATCGGCAGCCCGCAGACGATCAAGTGGACGGGCTTCGGCAACGTCTACTCGACGCACGACACGGGCGATGCGCTGCAAGGCAAGATCAACAACAACGCGTACAGCCTGTCGCTGGCCGCGCAGCACGGCCCGCACGAGCTGCTGCTCGGCTTCCAGCAGGTGCTCGGCGACCAGTTCTTCGACTACCTGAACGAAACGAACGGCATCTTCCTGACCAACTCGATGGACGTCGACTACAACGCGCCGCACGAAAAGTCGCTGCAGCTGCGTTACACGTTCTACGGCAAGGAAGCGGGCCTGCCGGGCTTCAAGGCGATGGTCTGGGGCGTGACGGGCTGGGGCGCGGACGGCAGCGCGAGCGCGGCGCTCGACCCGAGCAAGTCGAGCATCTACTGGAGCAACGGCGCGCCGGTGCAGGGCCGTCACCACGAGTTCGGCTTCATCCCGTCGTACACGTTCCAGAGCGGCAAGCTGAAGGACACGAAGGTCACGTTCATCGCGATGTGGCACGCCGGTTCGGCGCACTACTCGGACGCGACGAACACCGAGTACCGCCTGGTCGTGAACCTGCCGCTGCACGCGTTCTGATCGAAGGGGGCATGCGCCCCCGCTTCGCACGGCCGGCTTTCGATCGAAACGATCAGGCCGGCTTGTGCAGCCCCGCGACCGGATCGTTCGCGGCCGGCATGTCTTCCACGAGCGACGTGAGCTGGCGGCCCGTATCGCGCCAGGCGTCGAGGCCGCCGCGCAGCGCGAGCGCATCGGTAAAGCCTGCGTCGAGCAGGCGCTTCGCCATCAGGGCCGCCGTCACTTCGTTCGGGCACGAGCAGTACACGACGAACTTCTGCGAGAGCGGATAGCGCGCGACGATGTCGCCGATCTGGCGATCGTCGGCGAATTGCGCGCCGGGAATCGTGAACGGGTCGAGCTTGCGGTGCTCGGGCGAGCGCACGTCGAGCACGACGGGCGCGGTGGTGTCGCGCAGCAGCTGGTCGAGTTCGTCGACGCTGATCCGCGCATTGGCCAGCTGGCGGATCAGCGCGCGGCGGCGCATCCAGCGGATGGCCGCATACACGGCGAGCAGCGCGACGATCACCAGCAGCACCGCGCGGCCGAGGCGGCTCGCGCCGGCGAACAGCCAGTCGATCTGCCGGTAGAACACCAGCCCGGCCACCAGGCCGACGATCGTCCACAGTGCGGCGCCGAGGGCATCGTAGCCGGCGAACGTACGGTAGCGCGTGCCGAGCGCACCGGCCATCGGCACAGATACCAGCGACAACCCGGGAATGAAGCGCGCGACCGCGAGCACGCGCACGCCGTAGCGGCCGAAGAAGCGTTCGGTCTTTCTCACGCAGGTATCGCGCGACAGCGACAGCCGGCAGATCGTCTTCAGCGTCGTGCCGCCGTAACGGCGCCCGGCGACGTACCACACGGTGTCGCCGATCAATGCGCCGAGCACCGACAGCGCCACCACCGTCACCAGTTGCGAGCCGATCATCTCGGGATGCATCGCGGACATCGCGCCGAACAGCACGAGCGTCGGCATCGCGGGCACCGGCAGGCCGATGGCCGCCGCGAGCACGTTGGCGAAGACGAGAAGCGGCCCGTATTGGGCGACGAGGTCACGGAGCATGACGGCTGGCCGAAAAGGACATGCGTGGGCAGGAAACGCAGATGGGCCGATTATCGGCCTTTTTCAAGACAACGGCGGGAATGACGGAAAGCGCCTGACGGCGGCAGGGGCGCGGTGAGCCGGCGCGCTGCGAGCGGCTCACCGTTCGAAATCAGGAGGAGGTGCGGGCGAGCGACGCGGCGCCGTGGTTTTCGCCGGGCAGCTCGGCGCCGTGCGAGCGGATCGCCGCGATCAGTTCGGCCGGCGTGATCTCGTAGCGGACTTCGCGATGGATGCCGGGCTTGCGTTCGTCGATCTCGATCAGCAGCACGCTTTTGCCGTCGCCGGTTGCCTCGAGCCGGAGCGAGCGCAATTCGCGGCCGTCGGCCGGGTCGTGTTCGGTGAGCAGGGTCATTGCCCCGGATGAGCCGGTAGTGCGCATCGAACCTATCCTCGTATCGTGGATGCCGTAGTGGCGAAGATGTCTTTGTTGAATACAGCTCGACGCAGTTTAACGCGAACGGGCCGCAAGTCGGAGCATTTTCGCAAGCTGAAATGAGGGCTGAACCATCGATCCTTCTGATGTTTGAGCCGCGCGGGGCGGGCGTTTGCGCCGGATCGGGGCCGGCCGCGGCCGGCGCCCGGGCGTCGTTCCC
>NZ_QOBB01000176.1:0-16101 GCF_024704855.1 Burkholderia sp. HAN2018
GCCGGGGCGCCGCCACCGCGCGCGAAGCCCGGCCGGCGGCGGTTTCGGCCGGCCCCGGCGCAACGCGTCAGCCGTGCTCGCGGCTTTACGTTATGCTGTCGGCCGACCCAGTCCACGCCATCGGAGGCGACATGAAACGGGGGATCCGAGCCATCGCATTCGCGGCTGTCGCGCTGGCGTTGCCGGGGGCGGCGTTCGCGCTGACCGACGGCAGCGCGCAATACGACGACTGCATGCTCAATGCGCTGCGCGAGAGCCGCAACGGTGCGGCGGCCCAGTTGATCCAGCGCTCGTGCGACGCGCTGTACCGCAACAACGCGATGCTGCTGCCGCGCGAGCGGCGCTTTCACGAGTGCGTCGTGCAGTCGCTGCCGGGCGTGCGCGACAACTATGCGATCCAGCAGATCATGTCGATCTGCTCGCGGCGCGGCGAGATGTGAGACGGCGCCGAACGCGGCATCCTGCGGCCCCCGACCGGCCGCGCCAATGAAAAAGGGCCTGCGCGATGCAGGCCCTTTCGTTCAGCGGTCCGGCCGGTGTGCGGCGTTCAGAACGACGCGACCATCGAGCCCTTGAACTGCTTCTTGATGAATTCCCGCACTTCCTGCGACTGGTACGCCTTGACCAGCTTCTTCACCCACGGCTGGTCCTTGTCCTTCGCGCGCACGGCGATCAGGTTCGCGTACGGGCTCGTCAGCGATTCGAGCGCGATCGCGTCCTTGGTCGGCTGCAGGTTCGCGGCGAGCGCGTAGTTCGTGTTGATCACGGCCGCGTCGACGTCCGACAGCACGCGCGGCAGTTGCGCGGCGTCGAGTTCGGAGATCTTCAGCTTCTTCGGGTTCTCGGCGATGTCGAGCACCGTCGCGTTGTTGCCGCCCGTGCCGGCGCCCGCCTTCAGCTTGATCACGCCTTGCGTCTGCAGCAGCAGCAGCGCGCGGTTCTCGTTCGACGGATCGTTCGGCACCGCGAGCTTCGCGCCTTGCGGCAGGTCCTTCAGCGTCTTGAACTTCTTCGAGTACACGCCGATCGGCGAGATGTAGGTCAGGCCCGCGCTGACGATCTTGTAGCCGCGCTGCTTCACCTGGCTGTCGAGGTAAGGCTGGTGCTGGAAGCTGTTCGCGTCGAGGTCGCCCGAATCGAGCGCCGCGTTCGGCTGCACGTAGTCGTTGAACTCGATGACCTTCACGTTCAGGCCTTCCTTCTCCTTCGCGACCTTCTGCACGAGCTGCCACACTTCCGCATCCGGGCCGGCCACCGTGCCGACCTTGATCACCTTGTCTTCGGCGTGCACGCCTGCCGACAGCGTCAGCGCTGCGCCGGTGGCCAGCACGGAAAATACCTTCAGGAGACTGCGACGCTTCATCTGTTTCTCGCTTTCTTGCTTACTGGAAATGGGGCGCGATACGGGTATGCCCCGACTCGCAGGAAGGGGCAAATGGTGTCACAGGATCGGCGGGAAGTGAAATACATCCCGCTCATATGGGTATGCACCGCAGCGGTGCCGGCGGAGGCTGCGCGACTCGGCCGTTAGTTGCGTTTGATCGACGGGCGCGTCAGCCGGTGCGCGTCACGCCACCGTACGGTCGGCCGCCTTCGTTCCGAATGCAGGTTCGCGCGTCTGCCCGCCGGCCCGGCGCGGCGACAGGCCGTCTGCATCGGCGACCCGGAACGCGCCGACCGCATCGCGCAGCCGCGCGGCCTGTTCCTGCAGCGACGCGGCAGCCGCCGCCGCTTCCTCGACGAGCGCCGCGTTCTGCTGCGTCACCTGATCCATCTGCGTGACCGCGCGCCCGACCTGCGTGATGCCGCTCGCCTGCTCCTCGGACGCGGCCGCGATCTCGCCCATGATGTCGGTCACGCGCGCGACGGCCTGGAGGATCTCGCCCATCGTCGTGCCGGCCTGGCCGACCAGCGTCGAGCCGTTGCGCACGCGCTCGACCGAGTCGACGATCAGCTCGCGGATCTCCTTCGCGGCCGTCGCGCTGCGCTGCGCGAGCGAGCGCACTTCGCCCGCGACCACCGCGAAGCCGCGGCCCTGCTCGCCCGCGCGCGCGGCTTCGACCGCCGCGTTCAGCGCGAGGATGTTGGTCTGGAACGCGATGCCCTCGATCACGCCGATGATGTCGGCGATCTTGCGCGAGCTGTCGTCGATCTCGCCCATCGTGCCGATCACGCGGTTCACGACGTCGCTCCCCGTGCGCGCGATCTCCGATGCGTTGTTCGCCAGCCCGCTCGCCTGTCGTGCGTTGTCGGCGTTCTGCTTCACCGTCGCGGTCAGCTGCTCCATGCTCGCGGCGGTTTCCTCCAGCGACGCGGCCTGCTCCTCGGTGCGCTGCGACAGGTCGTCGTTGCCGGCCGAGATCTGGCGGCTCGCCGACGCGATCGATCCGGCCGACTGGCGAATCCCGCCGATCGTCGCCTGCAGGCGGGCCTGCATGTCGTGCATCGCGGCCATCATGCTCGTACGGTCGCCCGCGCGCACGGGCACCGGCTGCGTCAGGTCGCCCTGCGCGATGCGCGCCGCGAGCGCGGCCGCTTCGTCGGGCTCGCCGCCGAGGCTGCCGCGCACGTTGCGGATGATCACCAGCATCGCCGCGCTGATCACGAAGCCGATCACGAGCACGACCGCGAGGTGGCCGAGCAGCGTCCGGTAATAGATGGTGTCGATGTCCTTCAGGAAGACGCCGCTCGAGATGTTCCAGTCCCACGGCGTGAAGCGCGTGACGTAGCTGATCTTCGGCGCGGCGGTTTCGCTGTGCGGCAGGCGCCCGCGGTACTCGGCGAAGCCGCTGCCGGTTTCCTTCGCGGCGTTCAGGATCGTGACGAACAGCGGCTTGCCGTCCGGGTCGAGATAGTCGCCGACCTGCGTGCCGACCAGCTTCGGCAGCGTCGGATGCATCAGCACGACCGGCTTCGAATCCATCACGAACACGTAGCCCGAATCGCCATAGCGCATCGCGGCCAGGCTCGCGAGCGCGTCGCGCTTCGCGTCGGCCTCGGGCAGCGTGCCGCCCTGCGCAAGTGCGTGATACGCCTTCACGATGCCGGCCGCCGAGTCGACGAGATTCACGATGCCTGCCTTGCGTTCGGCGAGCATCGTCGCGCGTGTCTCGTATGCGCTCCATGCGCCGACGCCCAGGAGACCGATCCATACCAGCGCAAGCGCGAGCCACAGCTTGCGGTTCAAACTCATTCTGCTCATCTGCGTGCCTTTGTCGATGTCGATGCGCACGCTGCGCGCGAACGGCCCGCCCCGCGCAAACGCTTGCCTTTTTATTTACGGCACCGAGGCTTACAACTTGAATACGCGCGGGTGCGGCGAACCGCCGGTCGGTCGGCCGCACCCGGCGCGACAGCCCGCATCCGCTGTGCTAAAAAGACCGGCTGGCCGGCACACGAGGAGCCGGCACCATTCCGGGGGCCATCCATGTACGTCATCGACATCCACTACACCGCATCGCTCGAACACATCGACGATGCGCTCGAACGCCATCGCGCATTCCTGCAGCCGCAGTTCGACAAGGGCATCTTCATCGCGGCCGGGCCGAAGGTGCCGCGCGAAGGCGGCGTGATCCTCGCGGCCCGCATCGATCGCGACGAGCTCGACGCGATCCTGAAGACCGATCCGTTCGTCACCGAGGGGCTTGCCACGTATCGCGTGACGGAATTCCGGATCACGCGTGCCGCATCCGGCTTCAACGTCCCCGCGCTGCCGTAACGCGACATGCGACGCGTGCGCGATGCACGCGCGCCGACACGCCGCCCGACGGGCGGCGCATGCCAACAACGAGGAGAGAACCAGGGTGACGGCGCGTGACGGCCGTCACGCGCAACGCCGGGCCGGGCGCCCGGCGGCGGCCGGTCAGTCGACCAGCAGCTTCAGGTCGTGGACCCACGGGCCGGGGCCCTGGCCGTCACGCACGAACAGGCGCAGCTTGCCGTCGCGGTCGAACACGTAGCTCGCGGCGGTGTGATCCATCGTGTAGCTGCCGGGCGTCTTGCCGGGCACCTTCGCGTAGTACACGCGGAAATCCTTCGTGACCTTCTTCAGCGCGGCTTCGTCGGCCGGCCGCAGGCCGATGAACGACGGATCGAACGCGGGCACGTACTGGCCGAGCAGCGCCGGCGTGTCACGCTCCGGGTCGACGGTGACGAACAGCACCTGCACGCGTTTCGCGGCATCGGGCCCGAGCTGCTTCAACGCTTCGGACAGCTCGGCCATCGTCGTCGGGCACACGTCAGGGCAATGCGTATAGCCGAAGAACATCACGACGGCCTTGCCCTTGAAATCGCCGAGCGTGCGCACCTTGCCGGCCGTATCGGGCAGCGAGAAGTCGCTGCCGAACTGCGTGTTGCCGGTGATGTCGAGATTCTGGAATTTCGGCGCGTTGTCGCATCCGGCGAGCAGCAGCGCTGCCGTGAATGCGCATGCGAGCATCCAGCCTTGGCGCGCGCGGCGCCCGAACCGTGATTGGAGCATTGCGTTCAAACCGTGCGGTTACACGCCGAGCAGCGGGCGTGCATAGTGATCGACGAGCAGCGCGGCAAACAACAGCGACAGGTAGACGATCGAGTAGCGGAAGGCCTTGCGGGCGAGTTCGTCCGAATAGTCGCGATGGATCTTCCACGCATACGCGAGGAACACCGCGCCGAGCAGCACCGCGCTCGTCAGGTAGACGGCCCCGCTCATCCCGGAGATGAACGGCATCAGCGTGACCGCGAACAGGATCACCGTGTACAGCAGGATGTGCAGCCGCGTGAACTTCTCGCCGTGCGTGACGGGCAGCATCGGCAGCCCCGCGTTCTCGTAATCCTTGCGGCGATACAGCGCGAGCACCCAGAAATGCGGCGGCGTCCACACGAAGATGATCAGCACGAGGATCCACGCGTCGCCCGGCACCGCGCCGGTGACCGCGGCCCACCCGAGCGCCGGCGGCATCGCGCCTGACGCGCCGCCGATCACGATGTTCTGCGGCGTCATCGGCTTGAGCAGCAGCGTGTAGATCACCGCATAACCGACGAAGGTGGCGATCGTCAGCCACATCGTCAGCGGGTTCGTGAACGTATAGAGCGTCCATGCGCCGACGCTGCCGAGCACGGCCGAGAACAGCAGGATCTGCGGCGTCGTGATCTCGCCGCGCGCGGACGGGCGCCACGCGGTACGGCGCATCATCGCGTCGATCTTCTGTTCGACGAGGCAGTTGATCGCGAACGCCGCGCCGGCCAGCAGCCAGATGCCGACCGTACCGCCGATCAGCACGTGCCACGGCACCATGCCCGGCGTCGCGAGGAACATGCCGATCACCGCGCAGAACACCGCGAGCTGCGTGACACGCGGCTTCGTCAGCGCCATGTACTGGGAAAAGCGGCTACCGGGCGATTGGGAGAGGGTGCTTTGCATGGGGGCGGTCACGCCGGGGCGGCGTCGCGCGCGGGCTGCGCGACACGGCCGGGGCGGCTTGAAAGGATGCGAAAGTTTAACATGACGACGAGCAGCAGCAGGATCGCGGCCCCGCCGTTGTGCGCGACGGCGACCGGCAGCGGCCACTGCAGCACGATGTTGGTCAGGCCCGTCACGAACTGCAGCAGGACGACCAGCAGCACGCCGTTCGCGGGGCGCCGCAGCGATTCGAAGCGGCGCATCTTCAGCGCGAACGCGACCAGATACGCGACCACGACGAACGCGAACGTGCGGTGCGTCCAGTGGATCGCGACCAGCGCGTCCTGCGTGATCGCGTCGCCGTCCTTCGTCATTCCGAGCGCGCGCCACAGGTGGAAGCCGTGCTGGAAGTCCATCGGCGGAATCCACTGGCCGTTGCAGGTCGGGAAGTCGGTGCATGCGAGCACCGCGTAGTTGGTGCTCACCCAGCCGCCGAGCGCGATCTGCACGACCAGCAGCACGAGCGCCGCGAGCGCGGCCGCGCGATAGCGGCCGGCTTCCGGATCGTACGACGGCAGCGGCGTCTGCCGCGCCGCAAGCCACCCGAGCGTGCCGAGCAGCGTGAGGCCGAGCAGCAGGTGGATCGTGACGATCACCGGCTGCAGCTTCATCGTGACCGTCCACGCGCCGAACGCGCCCTGCACGAGGATCAGCAGCAGCAGGCTCGTCGGCCACCACGGCGACACGTGCAGCGGGCGGCGGCGCAGCCTTGCAGACCACGCGATCACGACCTGCGCGATGATCAGCACGCCGATCGCCATCGCGAAATAGCGGTGGATCATCTCGATCCACGCCTTGGTCATGCTGACGGGGCCCGTCGGCATCGCCTGGTGCGCGGCCGTGATCGCGGCGTGCGCGATGAACGGCGACGACGTGCCGTAGCAGCCGGGCCAGTCAGGGCAGCCGAGCCCCGAGTCGGTCAGCCGCGTGAAGCCGCCGAACATCACGAGGTCGAGCGTCAGGAAGGTGGTGATCCACACCAGCTTGCGAAACTTGTTGTCGTCGGCCTTCACCCACACGTACGACAGCGGCAGCAGCGCGATGCACAGGCCGATCAGGCCGAGTTGCAGTAGATACGACATCGGTTCTTTGCCTCTCGTCTTGCCTTAGCCGATGCTCGACCACTTCAGCAGCTTCGTCACGTCCGACTTGATCTTGCTGGGGTTCGGATCCTTCGGGAAACGCATCATCAGGTTGCCGTTCGGGTCGACCATGTAGAGGTGGTCGCTGTCCTTCGTGCCGGCATCGGCCGGCAGCCATGCGGCCACTGCGGCCGGATCGGCGACGAGCCGGCGCGTGTCGGGGTACGCGTCGAGCACCTTCTGCGGCATCGCGCCCGCATCGCTGCGCAGCCACACCATCGTGATCCGGTGCCGCTCGCCCGCCTGCGTCACGCGGATCTGGCGCATGAAATAGAGCTTCTGCGCGCATGCGTCGTCACACGCGCTGCGGTCGGTCATCACGAACAGCCACACGCCGCGCAGCGACGACAGCGGCACGGTCTTGCCGGTTTCGTCGGTCACCTGCAGATCCGCGGGGATCGGCCGCTGCGGCTCGATCAGCGTGCCGTAGTTCGTCGAGCCGCCCTTCGGCTTGATCACGTAATAGGTGAAGTACGACGCGATCATCGGTGCCGCGCACACGAGACCCAGCAGCACGAGCATCCAGCGGCCGCGCTTGCGGGCCGCCGGCGACATCGGCGCAGCGGCCGAACCCTGACGGGAAGATTGCATGGACAAATCAGACCTCTCGAAACGAACCCGCGGCGCCGGCGCCGCGTCCTGGCATGGCGCTCACGCGCCGGCCGACTTCTTCGCCGCACGCCGCGCGGCGTACAGGCCGAAGCCGAGCGCGGCCGCCGCCATCGCCCACCACTGAAACATGTAACCGTAATTGCGCTCGACGCCGGTCGTCGCCGCCGGCCAGTCGCGCACGAGCTTGTCGCCGTCGTCGCTCGTCTGCTGGATCACGAACGGCTGCAGCGGCAGCCCGGTTTCCTTCGCATACGCGGCGACGTCCAGGTTCTGCCGGATCTTCTGGTGCGCCGCCGACCCGCCTTCGCCGAGCTCGAACGCACGCGACGCGTCGGCGCGCGCGATGCCCACGATCTCGACGTCGCCCGCGGGCGTCGCGAACGGCTCGATCGCCGTGCGATCGGCGATATTGCGCGGCAGCCAGCCGCGGTTCACGAGCACGACGCCGCCGCCCGTGAGTTTAAACGGCATCACGACGTAAAAACCCGGCTGGTCGTTATACGGCCGATTGTCGAGGAACACCGCCTGTTCAGGCAGGAAACGGCCCTTCGCCCGCACGCGGTGAAACTCGATCGACGCGAGCGGCATCGGCTGCGCGCCGACGTCGACGGGCGCCGCCTGCTCGTAGCGCTCGATGCTCGCCTGCAGCGCTTCCTTCTGGTGCGCGCGGTCGCGCTGCCAGAAACCGAGACGGATCGTGACCGCGACGACGACGAGAATCAGCAGCGCAGGCAGCCAGCGAATCTTCATCATGCAGCCCGCCCGGCGTGTGCCGGAACGCGAAGTGCGATAATTATCCTCTTCCTTCCGAATTGCCGCCGTCCGGTTCGTGTCATGCACATACTCGTTCCCATCGCCTTCGTCCTCATCATTGCCAGCATGGGCTCGGCGCTCTACTTCATGATGCACGACCGCGGCCACACGAAACGCATGGTCTGGTCGCTCGCCACCCGCGTCGGGCTGTCGGTCTCGCTGTTCCTGCTCATCCTGGTCGCGAACTGGATGGGCTGGATCCATTCGACCGGCCTGCCGATCGGGCGTTGATGCCGCTGCCGCGGTCGCCGCTGTGACATTTCGCCGCACGGCCGCGCCACCAAGCAAAAGCGCCGCCTGACTGAGTCGCGGCGGCGCCAGGGTGGTGTCGCTCGCAGCCTCGCTGCCGCGCCCACGACACCAATGAAAACGGCCCGCGCATTGCTGCGCGGGCCGTTTTTCCATTTACAGCCAGTAGACGACGACGTACAGGCCGAGCCAGACGACGTCGACGAAGTGCCAGTACCACGCGGCGCCTTCGAATGCGAAGTGGTGATCGGGCTTGAAGTGGCCGCGGATCATCCGCACCAGCACCACCGCGAGCATCGTGCCGCCGAGGAACACGTGGAAGCCGTGGAAGCCCGTCAGCAGGAAGAACGTCGAACCGTACACGCCCGAGTTCAGCGTCAGGTTCAGTTCGTTGTACGCGTGGTAGTACTCGAAGCCCTGCAGGAACAGGAAGCAGATACCGAACACGAGCGTCGCGGCCAGCCATGCGATCGCCTTCTTGCGATGGTCGTCACGCAGCGCGTGGTGCGAGATCGTCAGCGTCACGCCCGACGACAGCAGGAACGCGGTGTTCAGCGTCGGGATCGGCCACGGGCCCATCGTCTTGAAGTGACCGGCGAGTGCTGCCGGGCCTTCGTTCGGCCACACGGCGGAGAAATCCGGCCAGATCAGCTTGTAGTCGAGGCTGCCGAGCTGGTGCAGCGCGATTTCACGTGCATAGAACAGGGCGCCGAAGAACGCGCCGAAGAACATGACTTCCGAGAAGATGAACCAGCTCATGCTCCAGCGGTACGACTTGTCGACGTTCTTGCCGTAATGACCGCCTTCCGACTCGGCGATCGCGTCGCCGAACCAGTGATACAGCGTGAAGAGCAACCACAGCAGGCCGAGCAGTGCCGTAAACGGCGCCCAGTCGTGACCGTTGATCCACAGCGCCGCCGATCCGAGCATGACCAGCAGGCCGATGGCCGCACTGATCGGATGGTGCGACGGATGCGGCACGAAATAGTACGGGGTCTGGTTTTGACCGCTCATGCTTGATTCTCCACTTCTGTCCAATTTGTGTACCGGAAACCGCTCCGGCTTTATTTCTTGCGCGGCGTGACCGCCACCGCTCTTTCCTGCACGCGGCGCCGTGGCGCCGCGCACTGCATTCTTTCGTGGCCGCGCGCCTCAGCCCACGACGGCACGCACGATCAGGATCAGCACGCCGATGAACACACCGGCCGCCAGCAACGCGACAATCAGCACGTGCAGCGGATTCAGCTGCGTCGCGTCGGCCTCCAGGTCGCGCCGCTTGCGCACCCCGAAGAACGACCACAGCACGGCCTTCAGCGCCTGACCGAACGACCCGCCCCGCTTGACCTCCGTCATCGCCCCGCCTCCGTCGTCATGCGTCCGGCTTCGCCGCGCCCTGCGCCGCGGTCTTGCCCGGCGCCGGCGCCGGCGTGGCCGGCGTATTCAGCTCGAAGAACGTGTACGACAGCGTGATCGTCTTCACGTCCTTCGGCAGTTTCGGATCGATCACGAACACCACCGGCATCTTGCGCGATTCGTTCGCGGCCAGCGTCTGCTGCGTAAAGCAAAAGCACTCGATCTTCTTGAAGAACTCCGTCGCCTGCTTCGGCGCGTAGCTCGGAATCGCCTGTGCAACGACCGGCCTGCCCTGCCCGTTCGTCACGTCGTACACGATCGTCGTCAGCTCACCCGGATGCACGTCGAGGCTGTTGTGCTCCGGCTTGAAACCGAGCGGGCCGCGCGCATTCGCGTCGAACTCGACCGACACCGTGCGGCTGGTGTCGACCTGCGAATTCTTCACCTCGCGCTCGCTCACATCGCGCTGCACCAGGTTGTTGATGCCGGTGATCTGGCAGATCGCCCGGTACATCGGGATCAGCGCGAAGCCGAAACCGAACATCAGCCCGGCCACGACGAAGAGCTTCACCAGCATCGAACGATTGAACGCGCGATCGACGGCGCCCTCTTCCGGCTTCGACATACGACAACTTCCTCGCTACTGCGTCTGTTGCTGCATCAGTGAGTGGACAGCCACCACTGCTTGATCACGACACCCACAAAAAAAACGGCGGCGATGACGAGCAGGATGAGGCCGAGCCGCTTGTTGCCCGCGCGGATCTGCTCGGGCGTTCGTCTTTGTTGTGGATTCCGGTTCATCTGAAACTTCGCTGACATTTCAATTCCGCGCCCGCCGCGCCTGCCTGCGCGGCAGGCAACGGCGGAGCGCAGGGTGAAACTTATTCGACGTGCGGCGGTTGCTCGAACGTATGGAAGGGAGCCGGGCTCGGCACCGTCCACTCGAGGCCCGTCGCGCCGTCCCACGGCTTGTCCGACGCCTTTTCCAGCTCGCCGCCGCCACGGTAGGCCGGCAGCGCGACCGCGAACAGGAAGTACACCTGCGCGAGGCCGAAGCCGAATGCGCCGATCGTCGCGACCTGGTTGAAGTCCGTGAACTGCGCCGGGTAGTCCGCATAACGACGCGGCATGCCGGCGAGACCGACGAAGTGCATCGGGAAGAACGTCAGGTTGAAGAAGATCATCGACGACCAGAAGTGGATCTTGCCGCGCGTCTCGTTGTACATCCAGCCCGTCCACTTCGGCGCCCAGTAGTACCAGCCCGAGAACAGCGCGAACAGCGAGCCGGCCACCAGCACGTAGTGGAAGTGCGCCACCACGAAGTAGGTGCCGTGATACTGGATGTCGAGCGGCGCCATCGCGAGCATCAGGCCCGTGAGGCCGCCGAACGTGAACACGAACAGGAAGCCGATCGCGAACAGCATCGGGGTTTCGAAGGTCATCGAGCCGCGCCACATCGTCGCGAGCCAGTTGAACACCTTCACGCCCGTCGGCACCGCGATCAGCATCGTCGCGTACATGAAGAACAGCTGGCCGGTGACCGGCATGCCCGTTGCGAACATGTGGTGCGCCCAGACCATGAACGACAGGATCGCGATCGAAGCCGTCGCGTACACCATCGAGCTATAGCCGAACAGCGTCTTGCGTGCGAACGCCGGGATCACCTGCGACACGATCCCGAACGCCGGCAGAATCATGATGTACACCTCGGGGTGACCGAAGAACCAGAAGATGTGCTGGTACATCACCGGGTCGCCGCCGCCTGCCGCGTTGAAGAACGACGTGCCGAAGTGACGGTCGAACAGCACCATCGTGATCGCGCCCGCCAGAACCGGCATCACCGCGATCAGCAGGTACGCCGTGATCAGCCACGTCCATGCGAACATCGGCATCTTCATCAGCGTCATGCCCGGTGCGCGCATGTTCAGGATCGTCACGACGATGTTGATCCCGCCCATGATCGACGACGCACCCATGATGTGCACCGCGAAGATCGCGAAGTCCATGCCCGGGCCCATCTGCGTCGACAGCGGCGCGTAGAGCGTCCAGCCGGCGGCCGTCGCGCCGCCCGGCGCGAAGAACGAACCGACCAGCAGCACGGCAGCGACCGGCAGCAGCCAGAAGCTGAAGTTGTTCATCCGCGCGAACGCCATGTCGGATGCGCCGATCTGCAGCGGAATCATCCAGTTCGCGAAGCCGACGAACGCCGGCATGATCGCGCCGAACACCATGATCAGGCCGTGCATCGTCGTGAGTTCGTTGAAGAACTCCGGACGCATGATCTGCAGGCCCGGCTCGAACAGCTCGGCCCGGATGCCGAGGGCCATCACGCCGCCCGACAGGAACATGATGAACGAGAACAGCAGGTACAGCGTACCGATGTCCTTGTGGTTGGTGGCGAACAGCCAGCGCCGCCAGCCGTGCGGCATTTCGTGCGCGTGGTCGTCGTGCGCGTGGTCCGCGGCTACGTCGTGCCCGATGCTAGACATGAGAATCTCCTAATGCGAATACGTCGACTAACTCAGCGACACGTCAAGCCGCCGGCCCGATCTCGACACGCCGGGCTTCCTTCGCGTCCGCCCCGCCCGTGATCGTTTCCGGCTTTTTGAGAATAATGTGGTCTTCCGCCACGCCTGCTGCCTTCAGCGCGTCGCGCACGGCTTGCGCACGATGCTTCGCCAGTTCGGCGTTCGCGTCGGCCGAGCCCGTCTTGTCGGTGAAGCCCGACAGCGCGAGCTTCGCGTCCGGATGTGCCTTCGCATAGTCGGCCGCGGCGGCGATCGCCGCTTTCGCGTCGGCCGGCAGCACGCTTTTGCCCGTCTCGAAGTAGATCGTCGACAGCGCGGCCGATGCCGACGCTGCCGCCGGCTGTTCGGCTGCGCCCGACGCGGCTTGCGCCGGCGCCGAAGCCGCGTCGGCCGGTGCTGCGGCGCCTGCGGTGTCTTCCGGCATCTTGCCGTTACGCGCGTCGGCCACTTGCTTCGGCTGCAGCAGGTCGTTCTTGTGGTTGCCCCACGAGTTGCGTTCGTACGTGATGACCGAAGCGATGTCGAGATCCGACAGCGACGCCCACGACGGCATCGCGCCCTTGCCGTGCAGCACGCGCTCGACGTGGCCGGCGATCGGGCCGTTCACGATCGGGCTGCCGTCCATGGCCGGGAATGCGCCGAGACCCTTGCCGCTCACCTGGTGGCAGGCCGCGCAGTTCGCCTTGTAGACTTCCTCGCCGTGCGCGACGAGTTCGGCCATCGTGTAGACCTTGTTCGGATCGACTGCGGCGCCGGCCAGCTTGGCCTTCTGCGCGGTGACCCACTTCGCGTAGTCTTCGTCCGACAGGACTTCGACGACGACCGGCATGTACGCGTGTTCCTTGCCGCACAGCTCGGTACAGAAACCGCGGAACGTACCGACCTTGTCGGCCTTGAACCACGTGTCGCGCACGAAGCCGGGGATCGCATCCTGCTTCACGCCGAACGCGGGCACGTACCACGAGTGGACGACGTCGTTCGCGGTCGTGATGATGCGGATCTTCTTGTTGACCGGCACGACGAGCGGGTTGTCGACTTCCTGCAGGTAGGTGTCGGTGATCGGCTTCTTGCCCATCACTTCGTCACGCGGGGTGCTGAGCGTCGACAGGAAGCCGATGCCCTCGCCCGGGCCCTTCACGTAGTCGTAGCCCCACTTCCACTGGTAGCCGGTGACCTTGATCGTGAGATCGGCGTTGGTCGTGTCCTTCATCGCGACGACGGCCTTCGTCGCCGGCAGCGCCATCAGCACGACGATGACGAACGGCACGATCGTCCAGATGATCTCGACGGTCGTGCTTTCATGGAAATTGGCGGCCTTGTGGCCCTTGGATTTGCGGTGCGCGAAGATCGAATAGAACATCACGCCGAACACGCCGACGAAGATCACCGTACACAGGATCAGCATCATCGTGTGGAGATCGTAGAGCTCCTCGGCGATTTTCGTGACCGGCGGCTGAAAGTTGATCTCGTTGACGCGGGGGCCGCCCGGGCTATCACCGACCGCCAGGGCGGCACCGGCAAAGAGCAATCCGCTGCATGCCAGCACGCCCGTGAGGGCTCGCTTGATTGTTTTCATAGCATCCTTACCCAAAATTTCCATTCAAACCCTCCCCCGTCGCAAGCCTCCGGCCCGTTTCCGGCCAGTGCCCGCGCCTCGTCAGCCGCAGCGCCTGAGCGATGCACGCAGTTCGTCGGCGAACTGCGCACGCTTGTACTGCGCGAGATGCTGCCCGATTACGACGGTCTGCCCGCGCGATACCAGCCGAATCGGATCGCGTGGCGTCGCACCCGGCTCGACCCGCACCCAGCGCGGGTTGAATTCGATCTGCGTGAGCCGCTCCGCATCCATCCGCTCGATCACGAGCCGGTGCGGATACAGCCTGATGCGTTCGTAATCGACCGCATGGCGAGCATAGATCGCAAATGCGACACCCACCGCCAGCAACTCGATTCCGGTGAAGGGCATGACGAGCCAGGCCCCCCGCCACATCAGCAATGTCGCGATCACCAGCGAGAAGCCCGCGAGCGACGCGTAAAACAGCACGAACTGGCGCGGCGACGCCGAACAGTTGCGTTTCATCAGCCAGTCTTCGAGGACCGGCTCGCCGTTCGTCGTCTCCGCCAAAACCCTCGCTGCTTCCATCGCCGCCTCACGCGAATGGCATGCGATGCATGCCTGCATCGGACTCGTCGCCCCGTATTGCGGGGACCCCGGGACGACAAGCTGACGCATTATAGGCGGGTTCAATGGCATCCACAAGCAAGCGGCTATCGCCCCGCAAGCCAAGCGCGACAAGCTTTCCGGCCATTTCAGGCGCCAATTCGACCCCGCTTTGCGCCGCTAATTTCAGACATAACAAAACCCCTCTTTACCGCTCTACCGATTCTTCGGACGCCCCTTTCCGATGTCCTCGATGCGCACGATCCCGTGCCCCTCGGCGGTCGTGCGCGGCACGGCCTTCCACGCGTGGCCGTAGATCACTTCGAACGTCAGGGCGATCGTGCCGTCCGCGCGCCGGCGCGCCTCCAGCGCGTCGCCGAGCGCCGCGCGAAAGCGCCGGGTCGCGCGCTGCGGCGCCTCGCGCTCGAACGGATAGGCGCCCCAGCGGCGCACGTCGGCCAGCAGGGAGTCGGGGGTCTTGTAGGTGACGGTCAGCACTTCCTGATCCATCACGGGAATCTCGAAGCCGCTCTCGACGAGCATGTCGCCGAGGTCGTGCATGTCGACGAAATCGATCACGCGCGCGGCGGGCGGCGCAATGCCGAGCGCCGCTTCCGCATCCGCGCAGGCCGCGCGCAGTTCGCGCAGCGTGTCGGGGCCGAGCGTGCTGAACATCAGCAGCCCGTTCACGCGCAACACGCGCTGCCATTCGGGCAGCACCGTGTCCGGACGCGAATGCCAGTGGAGCGCGAGATTCGACCAGATCAGGTCGAACGCGCCGCCCGGGAACGGCAGCGCGGCGAAGTCGGCCTGGGCGACGCGGGGGCCGCGCTGGCCCAGCGCACGGCCGAGCGAGGCCGGCAGCCAGCGGCGCCAGCTCGTCTGCTCGACCTCGCGCTGACCGGCTCGCGCGAGCATCGCGCCGGACAGGTCGACGCCGAATACGGGTGCCTCCGGAAAGCGCGCGCGCAGCGCCGGCAGGTCGTCCCCCGGGCCGCAGCCCGCGTCCAGCACGGCCGCGGGGCTTACCTTGATGTATTCGAGGCGCTCGTTCATCCGCTGCGCGATCTCGCGCGGCAGGAACGCGACCGCGTCGAACGTGGCGGCGCGGCGGTCGAAGATCCGCCGCAGGCGCCTTGCGTCATTGGCCGGACGGCCGGTTGAAGTCGAAGCTGGGGACATGTCGGGCACACTGGCGAAGAGCCCGAAGTATACTCGCTCGCCCCGCGGGCTTCATTGAGGCGGGGTGTCAGGAGTGTTGCGATGATCCGCAGTTCCGCCCGGCGCACGATGCGCGTCGCTTTGTCGCAGGTTCGCGCGCTGGCCGCGCGCGTCGCCGCGGTCGCGCTGCCGAATCGCTGCGCACTGTGCGGCAATTTGTCACACACGATGATTTGCGTCGCCTGCGACGCCGCGTACTGGAACGAAGCGCGGCTACGCTGCGGCGTCTGCGCGATACCGCTGGGCATCGGGCAACCGCGTTCGCACCGGCTCCGCGGCGCTCGCGCCGGCAGTGCGGACGCGTACCGTTGCGACGCGTGCCGTGCGGCACCGCCGCCGTTCGATGCGACGCTCGCGCTGGCGGATTACCGCGCGCCGCTCGACGGGCTCGCGCGCGGCCTGAAGTTTCACCGGCAACTCGCGCTCGGCACCGAATTCGCGGCACGGCTCGCGCGGCTGATCGACGATACGCCCGGCGCCAGCGGCTTCGACCTGGTGGCGCCGGTGCCGCTGTCGCACCGGCGGCTCGTCGCGCGCGGCTACAACCAGGCGTGGGCGATCGCGCGCCCGCTCGCGCGGCGG
>NZ_QOBB01000177.1:0-15926 GCF_024704855.1 Burkholderia sp. HAN2018
GGCGGCGCGGCGTCCGCGCCTTCCGCCGCATTCGCAGCCGGGGCGGCGACCGCGGGCGCGAGCCACTGCGCGGCCTCGAAGCCCGTGTTCGCACCGCAGTACGGCGTCGACAGGCCGTTCGTGAACAGGCGCACTTCCTCGCCGACCTGGCGCGCGAAGTCGGCCTGCGAATAGGTGTCGGCGACGTCCCACACGCGCAGTGCCGTCTGCGGCACGTCGAATACGTCGGCGATGCCGTCGGCGATCGTGCGCGGCAGCGCGTACGGATCGCGTTCCGCGATCACGCGGGCAGTCCAGCGGCTGAACTTCGCGGACAGGCTGTCGTTCTCGTGGCCGTAGCGCACGAGTTCGGCGAGCCGGCGCTCGAGATGCTTGTTCTTGTCGCGCAACATCTCCATCTGCCGCTCCTGCAGCGAGATCGCGGCCTTGCCGTGCGGGTTCGCGAGGCGGATCGTCGCGAGCAGTTCGGCGTGCTGCGCGAAGAATTCGGGATTGGCGAGCAGGTAGTCGGCGACTTCGCGATCGTTCATGTGGCTGGAGCGTTCAGTTATCAAGGACGTTGCAGGGTCAGGCAGGCAGGTCGATCTCGCCTTCGAACACGGTCGTGGCGGGCCCGGCCATCATCAGCGCGGCAGCTTCGTCGCGTGCGCCGTCCCAGCTGATCGTCAGCGTGCCGCCGTGCGTGTGCACGGTCACGGGCGAATCGAGCAGGCCGCGCCGGATGCCGGCCGCGACCGCCGCGCACGCGCCGGTGCCGCACGCGAGCGTCTCGCCCGCCGCGCGTTCGTACACGCGCAGCCGCACTTCGCTGCGCGACACGATCTGCATGAAGCCGGCGTTCACGCGTTCCGGGAAGCGCGCGTGGTGCTCGATCAGCGGGCCTTCCTCGAGCACCGGATACGCTTCGGCGTCGTCGACGATCTGCACCGCGTGCGGGTTGCCCATCGACACCGTCGAGATCCAGCGCGTCGCGCCGCCGACGTCGAGCGGCCACAGCGTGTCGCGGCCCTCGGTGCGGCCGTCGAGGCCCGCCGCATCGAACGGCACCTGCGCCGGCGCGAACACGGGCGCACCCATGTCGACGACGACTTCGCCGTTGTCCTGCATCGTCAGCGTGATCAGGCCCTTCATGACCTGCACGCGCACGCTGCGCTTGTCGGTCAGGCCGCGGTCGCTGACGAACTTCACGAAGCAGCGCGCGCCGTTGCCGCAGTGTTCGACCTCGCCGCCGTCGCAATTGAAGATCCGGTACTTGAAATCGACGCCGTCGACGGTCGGTTTTTCGACGAGCAGCAACTGATCGGCGCCGATGCCGAAGTGGCGGTTGGCGAGCGCGCGCACCTGCGCTTCGGTGAGCGGCGGCAATGCGCGCGAATAGCCGTCGAGCACGACGAAGTCGTTGCCCGCGCCGTGCATCTTGGTGAACGAGAGTTTCACTGGGTCCGGATTTCCATGGCGAACAAGGCGGTCAGCACGGCTCGCGCGACGCCGCGCCATGCCGGGCGGCCTCGTTCGTCGTGCTGATCTCAACCGCAAATGATACATGCAGCCGACAGGGGCGTCCTGCGCGGGCGTTCCGGGCGTTTTCGTACTCGTTCAATTGATGAGGCCACCCGGAGATTCGTATTGTTTCGCCATACGCCCTGTCAACCTCCAGTGAGCTCATTCAAGCCATGAACCGCATCTTCAATCCGCCCCATCCGGGCGAAACGCTGCGCGACGACGTGCTGCCGGCGCTTGGCCTGACCGTCACCGAGGCCGCGTCGCAGCTGGGCGTGACGCGTGCCGCACTGTCGCGGATCCTGCACGGCCATGCCGGCATCTCGCCGGAAATGGCGCTGCGCCTCGAAGCGTGGCTCGGCGAGGAAAACGGGGGGGCGGGCCGATCTGTGGCTCGCGCAGCAGTCGGCCCACGATCTGTGGCGGGCGCGCGCGAAGGGCGCGCCGAAGGTGGCGAGGGCGCAGGCGCGCGCATGACGCCCCGCCTGCGAACGTCTTCCGGCAGGGTCAGTACAGGCTCGGCTCGCCGGCCGGGCGCGTCTTGAAGCGCTTGTGGACCCAATAGTATTGCTCGGGCATCAGCGGGATCTGTTCCTCGAGGAATTCGTTCATCCGCCGCGCGTCGAGATCGTCGTCGCCCGTCGGGTAGTGATCCCACGGCTTGAATACCTTCAGGCGATAACCCTTGTAGTTCGGCAGCACCTCGCCGATGAACGGCACGACCTGCGCGCGGCCCGTCTTCGCGAGCCGGCCGACCGCCGTCAGCGTGCACGCGGGCACGCCGAAAAACGGGACGAACGTCGAATTGCGCAGCCCGTAATCCATGTCGGCGCCGAGCATCACCGGCTTGCGGTCGCGCAGCCAGCGCAGCACGACGCGCGCGCTGTCCGCGCGGCCGACCATCTCGGCGTCGAAACGCCCGCGCGCCTTCTTCGCCTCTTCCTCGAGCACGGCGTTCGAGAACGGCTGGTAGAGCGACCCGCAGCGGCGGTGGAGCGAACGGTTCAGCCAGATCGAGCCGGCTTCGATGCCGACGAAGTGCAGGCCGAGGAACAGCGTCGGCGGCAGGTCCGGATCGTCGAGGTCGACCGCGCTGTCGACCTGGATCAGCTTCGCGAGCTTTTTCTCCGAGCCGAACCACTGCACGCTGCGCTCGACGTAGCTGCGGATCGCATGGCGGAAATGCTGGCCTGCCACTTCCTCGCGGCGTGCGTCGCTCCAATCCGGGAAGCAGAGTTTCAGATTGGTGTGTACGATGCGTTTTCGCCGGCTGGGGATCTTGTAGAGCAGCCAGCCGAGACCATCGCCGAACCGTGCGGTCAGGCCGTACGGCAACAGGGCGAGCAGTTTCAGCAAGCCAATGGCGAGGTGCGTGCCTAGACGACCTAGCATGCGAAACCTCCGTGGAACCGGCTGGCCGGCGCGTTGCGAACAGGTAGGTGAGACAGCGGAAGATGCAGCACGGGCGGCGCTCTGTGACAATTCAGGAAAGCCGCTATAATACGGGCTTCGCCGAGTTAACTGACAACTTGCGGGGCGAAGCCGGTTGGCGTCATACGCGCTGCCCGGTCCTGGTAATCCGCTAAAGCGTCGCCGCTTCAGGCCCAACGAAGCTGGCTACGTGAAACCAACCGTAACCACACAGGAGCCTGAAAAAGTGGCAAACGATTATCTCTTCACGTCCGAATCCGTCTCCGAAGGCCATCCGGACAAGGTCGCGGACCAAATCTCGGACGCGATCCTCGACGCCATCCTCGAGCAAGACAAGTATTCCCGCGTCGCGGCGGAAACGCTGTGCAACACGGGTCTCGTCGTCCTGGCCGGTGAAATCACCACGACGGCCAACATCGACTACATCCAGATCGCGCGCGACACGATCAAGCGCATCGGCTACGACAACACCGACTACGGCATCGACTACAAGGGTTGCGCGGTGCTCGTCGCGTACGACAAGCAGTCGCCGGATATCGCCCAGGGCGTCGATCGTGCACACGACGACAACCTCGATCAGGGCGCGGGCGACCAGGGCCTGATGTTCGGTTACGCGTGCGATGAAACGCCGGAACTGATGCCGCTGCCGATCTACCTGTCGCACCGTCTCGTCGAGCGCCAGGCCAGCCTGCGCCGCGACGGCCGCCTGCAATGGCTGCGCCCGGACGCGAAGTCGCAGGTCACCGTCCGCTACGTCGACGGCAAGCCGCATTCGATCGACACCGTCGTGCTGTCGACGCAGCACGCACCGGACATCGAGCTGCCCGCGCTGCGCGAAGCCGTGATCGAGGAAATCATCAAGCCGACGCTGCCGGCCGACCTGATCAAGGGCGACATCAAGTTCCTGGTGAACCCGACCGGCCGGTTCGTGATCGGCGGCCCGCAGGGCGATTGCGGCCTGACCGGCCGCAAGATCATCGTCGACACGTACGGCGGTGCCGCACCGCACGGCGGCGGCGCGTTCTCGGGCAAGGATCCGTCGAAGGTCGACCGTTCGGCTGCGTACGCAGGCCGCTACGTCGCGAAGAACATCGTCGCCGCCGGCCTCGCGTCGCGCGCGCTGATCCAGGTGTCGTACGCGATCGGCGTCGCCGAGCCGACCTCGGTGATGGTCAACACGTTCGGCACGGGCCGCGTGTCGGATGCGGTGATCACGAAGCTCGTGCGCGAGCATTTCGACCTGCGTCCGAAGGGCATCATCAAGATGCTCGACCTGCTGCGCCCGATCTACGAGAAGACGGCTGCTTACGGCCACTTCGGCCGCGAAGAGCCGGAATTCTCGTGGGAAGCGACCGACAAGGCGCTCGCACTGGCCGAAGCGGCCGGCGTCGAGCCGACGGCACGCGTCGCGTAAGCGTCGTTCGCCGAAATGAAAAAACCCCGGCTAGCCGGGGTTTTTTTATGGGTTCCGATCGTCGGGGCAACCGGACAAACGGCGCGACGGCGATCGTCGCGCGCGGTGCCCGCCGGCGTGCGCTCAGCGCGCACCGAACCCGAACCAGCCGTTGCTGGCCGCGAGGCGGCGCGGACGGTTGACGCGGCGTTGCGGCCCGAGCGTGCGGCGCAGCGCGAGCGCGCGCAGCGACGACGGTTTCTGCAGCAGCGAGCGCAGGCCGGCGCGGCGCGAGAAGGCCTGTGCACTCATCATCGAGAAAAATGCGTGGAACCACGCACGGATACCATCCAGCCGGCTGTGGGCGGGCGTGCGCTCGGCCAGCGCCTGCGTGCGTGCGCGGTGATGGCGCAGCGAGCGGGCAGGAGCGGTCGGCACGACGCGCTTCGCAGCGCGGCTGAGACGGGAAGTCAGACGGAATGGCATGTGAACGATGCTTCGCTTGTATGGATGGCGCCCTGGAGAGCGCACTGGTATGAACGGCCTCGGATGACGCAACGGATCTTACTGAAACTCGCTGCGCGCCGCGCCCGCCAGAATTGACAGGCCGCGACAGGCTACAGGGGATTCATGACGGGCAAAAGTCGCGATAAACCCTTGTGCCACAAGGCGTGTGCCGCATACCGCCTGTCGGTGAGGCAGGTGCCGCGACGAACAGTTCCCTTGAGCCGGATCAAATCCGCGATTGGCATGCCCCTGCGCATGACAATGGTGCTGTTCGCGGCATCCGGCGCCGATTTACAATCGTCACATTCACACAATAAACGTCTGGCATCCCATGTCGTCTCCATTGCAGTCGGAATCGATCCGCGCGCAAGTCGCGGAATTGCGCGAGCGCGGCTTTGTCGTCGCGCGTGGCCTCGTCGGCGAAGCGCAGTGCGCGGCGCTCAGGCAGATCGCGGAGCGCCAGTTGCGGGAGGCGGCCGAGCCGATCGAGTTCGAGGCGGATCTGCGCTACCCGGGCGCCCCCGAGTCCAAGCATGCGCCGGGCGGGCATACGGTGCGGCGGCTGCTCGATGCGTATTCACGCGATCCGGCGTTCGCCGAGCGCGCGATCGCACCCGAAATCGGTGCGTGGATGCGCGAGTATTTCGGCGAAGAACCCGTGCTGTCGCGCGCGCATCACAACTGCATGATGACGAAGCATCCCGCGTACGGCAGCCTGACCGGCTGGCATCGCGATTTCCGCTACTGGTCGTTCGAGCGCCCGGACATGGTGTCGGTGTGGCTCGCGCTCGGGCCGGAAACGAACGAGAACGGCGCACTGTGGCTCGTGCCGGGGTCGCATACGGCCGAATTCGGGCCTGAAGCGTTCGACGATGCGAAGTTCTTCCGCAGCGACCTGCCGGCGAACCGGAAGATGATCGATGCGGCCACGTGCCCGTCGCTGCAGACGGGCGACGTGGTGTTCTTCCACAGCAACACGCTGCATTCGGCCGGACAGAACCGTTCCGACCAGGTGAAGTTCTCGCTCGTGTACACCTATCACGGCGCGAGCAACCGGCCGCTGCCCGGCACGCGCTCGGCGTCGAAGCCGGAAGTGCAGTTCTAGGTTCGGACCGGACGGGTGGTGACACCACCGCGGTCACGCGATGCGGTGCATCGCCGGCGGATGAAGCAACGGGCGGCCTGGCCGCCCGTTTCGCTTGGCGCGGCGCGGTCGCACGACGCGGGCCGCGTGTGCATCGCGCGGCTGCGCGATCAGCGCTTGTTGCCCGGCATCGCGAGGCCGATCAGGCCGATGAACGATGCGACGGCGCCGCCCGCGATCAGCAGGATCGTCTTCGTCGCGGGCGAACCGGTGAAGAAGCGCGACACGTTGTCGTTGATCGAATGGAACGACTGGCCGCCGAAATACAGCAGCACGACGCCGCCGACGAGCAGTGCAACCGAGATGACCCGGGACATACCAACCTCGCTGAAACGGTGATTCGAGACGCCGCAGTGTAGGCGACGACCGCGGCCGCGTCCATCGCCGTGCCGCCGTGCGCGATCCGGCCGCTTTCGCTACCATAGTCGTCGTATGACTCCTTCGCCGCCGTCGCGCCATCGGCGCGGCCGGCGCGCGTCCCTTCCTCCGATGTCCTGACGGAACAGACTCATGGCCTACGAAGCAGCTTCCGAACGTTATGCCGACATGCAATACCGCACCTGTGGCAAATCCGGGCTCAAACTGCCCGCGCTTTCGCTCGGCCTGTGGCACAACTTCGGCGACTCGACGCCGATCTCGACGCAGCGCGAAATCCTGCGTACCGCGTTCGACCTCGGCATCAACCACTTCGATCTCGCGAACAACTACGGGCCGCCGTACGGCAGTGCCGAAACCAACTTCGGCCGGCTGCTGAAGGAGGATTTCCGGCCGTATCGCGACGAGTTGCTGATCTCAACGAAGGCCGGCTGGGACATGTGGCCGGGGCCGTACGGCAGCGGCGGCGGGTCGCGCAAGTACGTGCTCGCGAGCCTCGACCAGAGCCTGCAGCGGATGGGGCTCGACTACGTCGACATCTTCTATTCGCACCGCTTCGACGCGCACACGCCGCTCGAGGAAACGGCGGGCGCGCTCGCGTCGGCCGTGCAGCAGGGCAAGGCGCTCTATATCGGCATCTCGTCGTATTCGGCGGCGAAGACGCGCGAGATGGCCGAGCTGCTCGCGCAGTACAAGGTGCCGCTGCTGATCCATCAGCCGTCGTACAACCTGCTGAACCGCTGGGTCGAAACCGAGCTGCTCGGCACGCTCGACGAGATCGGCACGGGCAGCATCGCGTTCACGCCGCTCGCGCAGGGGTTGCTCACGTCGAAGTACCTGAACGGCGTGCCGGCCGACGCGCGCGTGAACAAGCCGGGCGGCGGCTCGCTGAAGCAGGATCACCTGAGCGCGGACAACCTCGAGCACGTGCGCAAGCTCAACGCGATCGCCGAGCGGCGCGGGCAGAGCCTTGCGCAGATGGCGCTCGCATGGGTGCTGCGCAACGGCCGCGTGACGTCCGCACTGATCGGCGCGAGCCGTGCGGAGCAGGTGCGTGAAAACGTCGGTGCGCTGAAGCACCTCGAATTCTCGGCGGAGGAACTCGCGGAGATCGACCGTTACGCGACGGAAGGCGGCATCAATCTGTGGGAAAAGCCGTCCACCGATCAGGCGATCTGACCGGCGGTCGATACGGCATGCGAAACATCGCGTGCCGTATCAATGGCTCGCTTGCGGCCTGTCGCATCGCTGCGGTGCAGCGATGCACCGCACGCACGGGTGGTGCGCTGCTAGATCAGCGCAGGCAGGCCTTCGACGAGCAATACCGCGACGCCGACGCCGAGGATGACGCCCAGCACGCGTAGCAGGTTGTGGCGGAACTCGGTTGCGCACGGCACCGCGCCGAGAAATAGCGCTCCGGCCAGCGCCATCGGAATCAACAGGATGAAGTCGCCGATCGTGAAGTAGGTTGTCATGCGTGTCTCCAGTGTCGGCCGGAGTTAGCGCTTTAGCGCTTACTCCGGCCCCATCCCTGTGGGATCTCGGGCGGAGTCGGCGCTTTAGTGCTTGCTCCAGTCGTCTCCCTGTGGGATTTCGGCCGGAGCCGGCACTTCAGCGTTTGCTCCGGCTCCATGCCGGGTGTTTCTAGTGTTGGTCGCGACCCGATTGCGAGCGGGCCGGTCAATTCGAGTATAGGCAACCGGCAGCGCTTTTCGCTATCCGAACCATTAAAAATCAGCGGAATGCCCGGCGTATCACGCATTTTTCCCGCAAGTCAGACGAACGCCTTGCGCACATCTTTCTCGTGCCTTTCGATTTCTGCCGATTCGTCGCATGTGTCCGGTGCGTGCCGCCGCACCCGCAGGCGCGGCGGCACACCCGCTCATGCGCGGTCGGGCCGCACGCGGGCGGGCGCCGCGCGAAACACGAGCGCGAGCCCCGCGATGATCGCGCCCATGCCGGCGAGCGCGAGCGGCTCGGGCCGGTTGCCGAGCCACACGGCATCCATCAGCGTGGTGACGACGGGCACGAGATAGAACAGGCTCGTCACGTTGACGAGATCGCCGCGCTGCATCAACCGGTAGAACAGCAGTTGCGCGATCACCGAAATCACGATGCCGAGCCACAGCAGCGGGATCACGAACGCCCAGCTCATGTCGAACGACACCGGCCGGAACGGCACGATCGCCACGCACAGCGCGAGGCCGATCGCATTCTGCAACGGCAGCACGTCGGCAGGCGCCGCCCGTACGCGCTTTTGCAGCAGCGAGCCGGCGGTCAGCGCGACGAGCGCGGTGAGCGCGCACGCGATGCCCGCGAGCGACAGGCCGCCGTCGCCCACGCCGCGGCACACGACGAGCGCGAGGCCGGCGAGTGACAGCGCGAGTCCCGCGATGCGCACGGGCTGCCAGCGTCGCTCGACGAGCGCGAGCGTGAGGATCGGCTGCACGCCGAGGATCGTGGCGAGCACACCCGGCGCGATCCCGCGTTCGAGCGCGAGCAGGTAGAAGATCGAATAGCCGCCCATCATCAGCAAGCCGGTCAGCGCGGCCATGCGCCGTTCGCCGCGCGGAGGCAGCCAGCGTTTGCGCACGAAGGCCAGCCCGAGCAGCACGAGCGATGCAAGGGCGAAACGTGCGGTGAGAAAGACGAACGCGGATGCGTGACGCAGACCGAGTTCTGCGAAGATCGCGCCGCTGCTCCACAGCAGCACGAAGAGCGACGTCGCGCCATGCGCGGCGAGCGCGCGTTTGAACGAAACCATGTGAATCCACCTGTCGAACGGATCGGAACGTTCCATCCGCGCGCGCAGCAGCGAGCCGGGCGTCACGGCGCACGAATGCAAGCCTGCGGGCGAATGGAAGACGAAACGGAAGCCGGCTGGTCAGCCGGCGCGTGCCGCCGGAGGGGGCGGCGCGGCGCCGACGAGCGGCGGTGCGACAGGAGGAGGAAGAACCGACGGATGCGCGCACGCCTGCGGCCGCGAGTCGAACTGCGGCCGGGATTTTGCAAGGGCGGACGTGAGCGGATGCATCGGATCGGAATGCGCTGGAACGCGAATGAAGCATCAAAGGTACCGCAAGGCCGACATCGGACGCAACCACTGTCGGTGGCATTGCATGACGCAGAGCGGCGTGCGGTGAATCACGCGTTGATGCGGGCGGCGAAGCGGGCGGTGCGTGCGCAACCGTCGTCGTGCCGGTTGCGTTCGAGGTACGGGGAAGGCGATGACGGTGCGGCGTCGTTCGGCCACGGCGGTCGCGCGAAATTTCCCGGTGATGCGGCCCGGGCCCGCGATGCGCGCGCGGCATGCGTCGCGGGCGCGTCGCGGTGCCGACGCGGATTCGGCGGGCAGTCACATTCGACAGGGTATGATGAGGGTAACCGGGCGGGCAAGCGCCTGTCCGGCGCAGTGGTTGATTGGAGACATTCGACGAATTCGCGGCACTTCGCCTGCTTCTTCTTCTTTTCGCGCTTCGATAAACCGTGAACAATGGGATTACGCGCAACGCTCCGACGAGAGCGCGCGGATCGTGCATTTGCCGGCTCGCCACCGAGCCGGGTTTCAAGAGTCAAGAGTGGGGAACCATCATGCATGTCGGGTCGATTGTCTGCACTACCCATATCGCTGTGCCGAAGGGCGCACGCGGCATCGTCCAGCGCATCCTGGGCGACATGGCCATGGTGACCTGGTACGCGGGCGTACCGGGCGAGTCGAAGGAACTCAACACCGAGCCGTTCTTTCTCGAGGACCTGATCGACACCGGCGAATCCGTGCTGCCGGCCGGCGCGGCGCTTCACTGAGCGCATACGCCGCACCGGGCGCTCGTCTTTCGGCCCGGCTGGCGGCACAATGCGGGGCATGAAAGACGTCACTTCCGCTCCCGCTTCTCCCGCCGGCCCGCCGTTCGCCGGACTTACGCCCGAGTGCGTGCTCGATGCGCTCGACAGCGTGCTGATGCCGGCCGGCCTGCGCACCGACGGGCGCCTGCTCGCGCTCAACAGCTACGAAAACCGCGTGTATCAGGTGGGCATCGAAGACGGCCCGCCGGTCGTCGCGAAGTTCTACCGTCCGGCCCGCTGGTCGGACGAAGCGATCCTCGAAGAGCATGCGTTCGTCGCCGAGCTCGCCGCGCGCGAGATTCCGGCGGTGCCCGCGCGCACATTCGACGGCCGCACGCTGCACGCGTTCGACGGTTTCCGCTTCTCGATCTTCGAGCGGCGCGGCGGCCGCGCGCCTGACCTCGACCGCAGCGACACGCTCGAATGGCTCGGCCGCTTCATCGGCCGGATCCATGCGGTCGGCGCGACGCAGCCGTATGCCGCGCGTCCCGTGCTCGATATCAGTACGTTCGGCTACGAGCCGCGCGACTACCTGCTCGCGCACGATTTCATTCCGGACGACGTGCGGCCCGCGTATGAGACCGCCGTGACGCTCGCGCTCGAAGGTGTCGAGGCCGCGTTCGAGCGGGCGGGCGAGATCCGCCTGCTGCGCACGCACGGCGACTGTCATCCGAGCAACGTGCTGTGGACCGATGCCGGCCCGCACTTCGTCGACTTCGACGACAGCCGGATGGCGCCCGCGATCCAGGATCTGTGGCTTTTGTTGCCGGGCGATCGCGAAGGCGCGTCGCGTGCGCTCGCGGACCTGCTGGCCGGCTACGAGGATTTCTGCGAATTCGAGCCGCGCGAGTTGCATCTCGTCGAAGCGCTGCGCACGCTGCGGCTGATCCACTACGCGGCATGGCTCGCGCGACGCTGGGACGATCCCGCCTTCCCCGCCGCATTCCCGTGGTTCAACACGCACCGCTACTGGGAAGCACGCGTGCTCGAGTTGCGCGAGCAGATCGGCGCGATGCAGGAAGGGCCGCTCTGGCCCGTATGACGGCGCGTGCGGCACCGGCGCCGCGCGGCCTGCCGGTGCGGGCCGCGGCGCGATGCGCGCGGCCCGTTCGATCCCTTCCGTTCAGAACTTCAGCATCAGCTTGATCAGCGCGGCGAAGCGCTTGCCGTACGGCGGCGCGAGCAGGTTGCGCGTGTTCAGGCGCGCCTGCGTGAGTACCGGCTTCATTTTCGAGAACGTCACGAAGCCGTCGTAGCCGTGATACGCGCCCATGCCGCTCGCACCGACACCGCCGAACGGCAGGCTGCCGCACGCGATGTGCATCAGCGTTTCGTTGATCGACACGCCGCCCGAGACCGTTTCGCGCATCACGCGGTCGATCGTGCCGCCGTCCTCGTCGAACAGGTAGAGCGCAAGCGGACGCGGGCGCGCATTCACGTATGCGATCGCTTCGTCGAGCCGCTCGTACGGCACGAGCGGCAGCAGCGGCCCGAAGATCTCCTCCTGCATCAGCTGCGACGCGGCCGGCACCTGCGTGACCGCGCACGGCACGAAGCGGCGCGATGCAGGATCGGATTGCGCGTCGGACAGCGGATGCAGCTGCGCGCCGGCCGCCTGCGCGTCGCTGGCGAGCTGCTGCAGCCGGGCGTAGTGGCGCGGCGACACGATCGTCGTGTAGTCGCCGTTGGTCGACAGGTCGGGGTACATCTTCGCGAACCGTGCCCGCGCGCGCTCGATGAACGCGGCCTCCATCCCGCGCGGCAGCAGCACGTAGTCGGGCGCGATGCAGGTCTGGCCCGCGTTCAGCGTCTTGCCCGCGACGATCGCGTCGACGGCCGCATCGAAGCGCGCGTTCGGCCCGACGATGGCCGGCGACTTGCCGCCGAGTTCGAGCGTGACGGGCGTGAGGTTGTCGGCGGCCGCGCGCATCACGTGGCGGCCGACATGCGTCGAACCGGTGAACAGCAAGTGATCGAACGGCAGTCCGCTGAACGCGGCGCCCACTTCCGCATCGCCGTTCACGACCGCGACGTGGTCGCGCGTGAAGGTCTTCGCAATGAGCTGCTCGAACAGCGCCGACGTGCGCGGCGTCAGTTCGGACATCTTGATGATCGCGCGGTTGCCGGCCGCGAGCGCGCAGATCAGCGGGCCGGCCGCGAGCAGCACCGGGTAGTTCCACGGTACGACGATGCCGACCACGCCGAGGGGCTGCGGAATCACCTTCGCGCGCGCCGGGCGCAGCCACTTGTTCATCGGCTTGCGGATCGGTTTCATCCAGCGCTTGCCGTGCTTGAGCGCGTCGTCGATCTCTTCCTTCGCCATCCAGATTTCCGACAGAAGCACTTCCTGCTTCGCGCGATGACCGAAATCGGCGCTGATCGCTTCGGCGAGTGCGTCCGCGTGGTCGATCAGCATCGTGCGCAGCGCGCGCAAGTGCTGCACGCGCGTTTCCCAAGCCGGGTACGGTGCGCGCAGGTAGGCCGCGCGCTGGTCGCGCAGCAGCGACGTCAGTGCATCGACCGACGGCAGTGCTTGCGGGGCCAGTTCGGGCAGGTCGTTCTTCATGTCGTCTCCTCCAGTTGGGCCTGGCTGGTCGGCCGGCCGTCACGCCGCACGCGCACGCTCGGCGAGCGCGGCGACGCGGATCGGGGTGGTGCGTGTCGCGCGGCGCGGGGCCGGATGCGACGTGTGCTCGAAAACCGGTTCAAGCGTGCAGCGGGCGTCGCATCCGCGCGACGGTGTGTGCATCCGGAAACCGTGTTGCGGCGCGTGGGCATGCAGTGCGATGCAACCGGTGCCGGGCGCGCGACGCCGCGGCGCGACTGCCCGCCTGCGCACCGAAGCGGGGTGGCGCGACGGGGCCGTCCAACCATGCCGCGGCGCATCGTGCCGCCGTGGCGACAAACCGTCCAAACGGTCGGCGACGACGCGTGCCGTTCGATTTCGATCGACTGCGCGCATGACGCGGGGCACTTCCGCGCGGGCAGCCGTTTGAAATGAAATGCGGGCTGCGCACATCGCATCCGGACAACCCGGTCGGCACGCGGCCTGCAGAACCTGGCGCTGCATCGTCGTCTCTCCCGTTTCGCGACGGATCGGCTTCTCGTGGCCGGCGCGTCGCGCAAAGCGAATCGATACATCTTAAATTTAGTTCACGCGAGCGTTTAGAGGAATCGCTCTTGAATCCGCGCGCCGCGCGCACGGTGGCGATTCCTACAATGCCCGAACACTACAAGGACGCGGTCGCGCGGCGGTGCCGGGCGCCTTCCATGAGACGACGGAGACGTGACATGCAATACGACTACATCATCGTCGGCGGCGGGTCGGGCGGGTCGAGCCTGGCAGGCCGTCTCGCCGATGCCTGCCCTGAAGCGACGATCGCGCTGATCGAGGCCGGTTCGCATACGGAACGCAACCTGCTGATCAACATGCCGGTCGGCATCGCGGCGCTGGTACCGTTCAAGCTCGGCACGAACTACGGCTACGAGACGGTGCCGCAGCCGGGCCTCGGCGGGCGGCGCGGCTACCAGCCGCGCGGGCGCGGGATGGGCGGGTCGAGCGCGATCAACGCGATGATCTACACGCGCGGCCACCCGGGCGACTACGACGAATGGGCGCAGCTCGGCGCGACGGGCTGGGGCTGGCAGGACGTGCTGCCGTATTTCCGGCGCGCGGAAGGCAACGAACGCGGCGCCGATGCGTGGCACGGCGCGGACGGCCCGCTGTCGGTGTCGGATCTGCGCTTTCGCAATCCGTTCTCCGAACGATTCATCCAGGCCGCGCATGCGGCCGGCTATCCGCTGAACGACGACTTCAACGGCGCGACGCAGGAAGGCGTCGGCTTCTATCAGGTCACGCACCGCGACGGCTCGCGCTGCAGCGTCGCGCGTGCGTACATCTACGGCCGCAACCGGCCGAACCTGCACGTGATCACCGATGCGACGGTGCTGCGCGTCACGTTCGACGGCAAGCGCGCGGCCGGCGTCGCGGTCGCGCGCAACGGGCGCGTCGAGACGCTCGACGCGCGCGCGGAAGTGATCCTGTCGGCCGGCGCGTTCAATTCGCCGCAACTGCTGATGTGCTCGGGAATCGGCCCGGCCGAGCAACTGCGCCGGCACGGAATCGCGGTCGTGCAGGATGCGCCGGACGTCGGCACGAACCTGATCGACCATATCGACTTCATCATCAACACGCGCGTGAATTCGTCGGAACTGGTCGGCGTGTGCCTGCGCGGGATCGCGAAGATGACGCCCGCGCTCGCGCGCTATTTCTCGAGCCGCACCGGGATGATGACGAGCAACGTCGCGGAGGCCGGCGGCTTCATCAAGAGCGATCCGTCGCTCGAGCGTCCCGACCTGCAGCTGCATTTCTGCACGGCGCTCGTGGACGACCACAACCGCAAGATGCACTGGGGCTTCGGCTATTCGCTGCACGTGTGCGCGCTGCGGCCGTTCAGCCGCGGCACGGTGACGCTCGCGACCGGCGATGCGCGTGACGCACCGCTGATCGATCCGCGCTTCTTCAGCGATTCGCGCGATCTCGACCTGCTCGTGCGGGGCACGCAGGCGATGCGCAGGATCCTGTCGCAGGCGCCGCTCGCGTCGCAGGGCGGGCGCGAGCTGTACACGCGAGCGGACCAGAGCGAAGCGGAGCTGCGCAAGACGATCGTCGAGCATGCCGACACGATCTACCACCCGGTCGGCACCTGCCGGATGGGGTCGGACGCGCACGCGGTCGTCGATCCGCAACTGCGCGTGCGCGGCGTCGAAGGATTGCGCGTGGTGGATGCGTCGGTGATGCCGACGCTGGTCGGCGGGAACACGAATGCGCCGTCGGTGATGATCGGCGAACGCGCGGCGGACTTCATCGTCGCGGCGCGCAAGGGCGGCGTGTCGCGCGGCGAGGCGGCTGCCGCGGTGCACGGCCGCTGAACGGCGCGCGCACGCGGGCAGTCATGCTCAGGCAAACGTATCGACGAGGCCGGCGCGGCTCACGCTCGCGGCGACCGGTGCGGATTGCGCAGCGTCGACCGGTGCATCGACGGCTGACGATCCGCCGCTCCCGCGCCGCGACGACTGCCCGCCGGCGAAGGACGATTGCGGGTTCTGCTGCTGCTGCGAAGCGAAGCCGCCGTCGCTGACGGTCGCGCTGCCCAGGCCGAGCCCGCCCGATTCCATCGCTTCGCGCAGCTTCGGCAGCGCGGCTTCGACCGCGTCGCGCACCTGCGCGTGCTGCGACACGAACAGCGCGTGCGCGTGATTGTCCGCGACGCGCAGCACGACCTGCAGCGGCCCGAGATCGGGCGGGTTGAGGGTCAGCTCGGCGCTCTGCTGGTGCGCATTCGACAGGAACACGACCTTCTGGCTCAGCGTGTCCGTCCAGTCCGGGGTGCCGACGTGCGGGGCGAGCACGTGCGCGTTCGCCGCGGCGATCGCTCCCGCGGCCGGCGACAACTGCAGGTTCGCCTGTGTCGCGGCGGCCGCAGTTGCGCCGGCCGCGAGCGTCGCGCTGGCGGCCGGATCCGTCGCGTCGCCGGCTGCCGCGAGCGCGTGCTGCTCGCCCAACTGCGCATTCGCGTTGGCCTGCAGCGCCTGCGCGGTGGCCTGCGTCGGCGTTTGCTGGGGCGCGAGCGCCCCCTTCGCGTCGGCGAGGGTGCGGTCGAAGGTCG
Source organism: Burkholderia sp. HAN2018 (assembly GCF_024704855.1). NCBI lineage: Bacteria > Pseudomonadati > Pseudomonadota > Betaproteobacteria > Burkholderiales > Burkholderiaceae > Burkholderia > Burkholderia sp. HAN2018. The sequence goes on from NZ_QOBB01000177.1 coordinate 15,863, forward strand.
GGACCTTCGGTGTCAGCGGTGCGGTGGCGCCGGTCGATGCGGTCGATGCCGGTGCCGACGCGGT
>NZ_QOBB01000178.1:0-23756 GCF_024704855.1 Burkholderia sp. HAN2018
GCCCGCAACAACGGTGCGCCCCAGGTCTGCGCCAGCCCCTCGCCGGGCGGCTCGTTCGGGTCGCCGCCATGCGCGAGCAGCAGTTCGAGCGCGTCCGCATCGCGCATGTCGAATGCGCGACGCAACGCATTGGTCCCGCCCACCCGCGCGCCGTGTTCGAGCAGCAGGCGCGTACAGGCCGGATTTTCCACCGAGTGATAGAGCGATTCGCCGTCGTTCGGGTCGGCGCCGGCTTCCAGCAGCATCGCGGTCAGAACCGGATCGCGATTGACGCCCGCGGCACCGTACAGCGCCGACAGCGGCCCCGCTTCGTCGGGCGCCGCGAGCGACGCCGGCGGAAACCGGTTGCCGATCCGCTGGTTCGGATCGGCGCCGGCATCGAGCAGATGACGCGCGCAGGCGCGCAGCCGGACAGCGAACCCGGGAATCTGCCCGAGCCGCGAATGCGTGACGGCAACGAGCGGCGGCAGCTTCAGCACGCCGCCGGCGCGCGCGATCCATCCGGGATCGGCGGCCAGCGCCGCCTTCACGCCATCGAGGTCGCCGGACGCGCACGCGACGGTCGGATCGCTTGCAACGAGATCGGGCCGGTCGAGCAGCAGTTGCGCGGCGACACGCGGCCGGGCCGCGTCGAAACCGCCCGTCACGTCGGCGCCGTACGCCAGGTCGAGCCAGCGCCGGATCAACGCCGACCGCTGCTGCCCGGCGAGCGCATGCGTTTCGACGAACGCGCCGAGATCGGCCCATGACGCGAAACCGTACTCGCGCGCAATGCACGACTGCGCATCGTGCAGCCGGAGCCCGAGCGCGAGCGCTTCGTCGTGCGTGCGGTTGGCGGCGGCAGGGAGAAAGCGGACAAAACGCGCGACGGCGTCGGCGTCGCCCTGCCGGTACAGGCGCAACAATGCCTTGGCCTGCTTTTTCAGATGATCGGGATTGGCCCCGGGAGGCAGCTTTTTCATGCGAATCCTCGTGCAGTCATGGCCGAAGGTCCGCAATACCGCCAGCACAAAGGACAGGAGGAAGACTGGATTTGCTGCGACAGGTGGGTTCAACCCTTTCCGCGGACCCGGAAGCGACCTGCATCGCTGGCCGCTATCCTAGGCGACGGCCGGCGACCGCGTCAACCGGGCCGCTCCATGCGGCGACGCTCAGCCCGCAAGCCGCTTCGTCAGGAAAATGCGCGTGTGCCCGGCCGGATAATCCGGCAGTTCGCCGAAGCGGACATAGCCGCGTTTCTCGTAGAACGGCCGCGCCTGGAAGTCGAACGTGTCGAGCCACACACCGTGGCATCCGCGCGCGACGGCTTCCGCCTCGGCCAGATCCATGATGCGCGTGCCCGCACCCCGGCCTCGCGCGGCCTCGGGCACCACGAGCAGGTCGACATGCAGCCAGCCGTACGCCGTGCTGCCCCACAAGCCACCGACCACCGTGCCTTCGGCGTCGGTCACGACCACGGCCAGCGCACGGAAGTCGTTCGGGCCCGCCTGGCTTTCGTTGAATCGGACGAGCGGCGCGACGATCTGCTTGCGAACGTTCACGTCGCCCGCGTCGGTCACCTCGTATGTGAACGTCATCGGTCGAGTCCGGTTGAATCGGAAATGAGGAAGGTTGAACCCGCACGCACCGCGTCAGACGACGTAAGCGCCCTTCGCATGCAGCTCCGCTTCCGTGCGCTCGAGCGCGGCGATCGCATCGCTGCCTTCGAGCGCCAGCAACTGCGCGACCAGCGCTTCGGCCATCGCGTGCGCGGCCACCAGCGACGGGAAGAACGACGGGCTGTCGTGCGTGAAGATCAGTTGTGCGTCCGCGTGCAGTGCGATCGGCGACACCGCGCTGTCGGTGATCGCGACGATCCGGCTGCCCTGCGCCTTCGCGGCCTGCGCGACGCGTGTCGCTTCCGCCGAATACGGCGCGAAGCTGACGATGACGGTCACGCTCTGCTTCGCGATCGTCCGCAGCTCCATTTCGAGCGACCCGGCGACGCCGTTGAGCAGCGACACGGTCGGGCGGAACAGCCGGTAGCCGTACACGAAGCCGAATGCAACCGGGTAACACGAGCGAAACCCCGCGACGTGCACGTGCGACGCCTTGCGGATGAGTTTCGCGGCATCGGCGAGCGCGTGCTCGTTCTGCGCGGCGGTGGCCGACAGGTTGTGTTGTTGCGCGGCGAGCAGGTCGTGCGCGAGCGACGCCTTCGCATCGGGCCGCACGAGCGAGCGCGCCCGCTGCGTGAGCGGCTCGGGGCGCGTGCGCACGCGCGCGACACACAGGTCGCGCAGCTCGTTCCAGCCGGGGAAGCCGAATTGCTGCGCGAGCCGCACGAGCGACGCGGGCTGCACCTGCGCGCGCTGTGCGACCTTGCGCATCGACGACGTGGCGACTTCGTCGGGATGATCGAGCAGGAAGGCCGCGCCCGCCTGGAATTGCGGGCTCAGCTCGGAAAATTGCGCCCGGATCCGGGACGCGAGTTCGTCGAAATTGGCGGCCATCTTGGTGTGAGCGGGAACCGGTCGTCCATGGTATCACCGGCCCCGTATACACCGGTGCGCCGGTCAGCGCAGCACTTCGACGTGATCGGCGTCGACCTTCACGCTGCCCGACCATTTGCGCTCGAATTCGCCGGTCACCTTCACTTCGTTCCGGTCGCTGACGGGCTGGCCGGCCGCCCACAGCTTGTGGTCGATCTCGACGCGGATCGTGCCCGTCGCATCGGCGAATTCGTAATCCTCGCCGCCGACATGCTTGACGATGCGCCCCTGCAACTGCACGTGCTGGTCGTCCTTGCCGTTCGCGAGCAGTTCCTTCACGGTCGTCGTGGTCAGCGTGGACGGCCCGGTATATTCCGCATAAGCGGCGGCGGGCAGCACGGCGAGCGCAACCGCCAGGATTCTCGTCAGGTGTTTCATGATCTCGGTCCTCTTCTTCGATGTGACGCCGCGCTCCGTTGAACGCGACAGCCTCAGATTACGGACCGTAAGATTAAGCAAACCTGAAGGTCGCGCCGCAGCGGCACGGTGCCGCACCGGGCACGCGCGCAAGCCGGCCGCGCGCCCGTGTTTAAGCTCCCGCTAAGGCCCGCGCGCTTATCATGGGAACCCCGGGCGCCATGGCGCCCCGTTGAAGAGACACGAATCCATGCGCGTACTGCTCGTCGAGGACGATCCGCTGATCGGCAGCGGGCTCGAACAGGGCCTCAAACAGGAAGGCTTCGCGGTCGACTGGGTGAAAGACGGCGACGCCGCGTCGCTCGCGTTGCGCGCGACCGGCTACGGCCTGCTGCTGCTCGATCTCGGGCTGCCGAACCGCGACGGCCTGTCGGTGCTCGCCGCGCTGCGCCGCCGCGACGAAAACCTGCCCGCGATCATCATCACCGCGCGCGACGGCGTGCCCGACCGCATCGCGGGCCTCGACAGCGGCGCGGACGATTATCTCGTCAAGCCGTTCGAACTCGACGAACTGCTCGCCCGCATCCGCGCGGTCAACCGCCGCCACGCAGGCCGCGCGCAGACGACCCTCACGATCGGCCCGCTGCGGCTCGACCCCGTCAAGCACCTCGTCTGGCTCGGCGACGACGAAGTCACGCTGTCGCCGAAGGAGTTCGTGCTGCTGCACGAGCTGATGCGCGACCCGGGCGCGGTGATTTCGCGCGAGCAGTTCGAGGAGCGGCTGTACAGCTGGGGCGAGGAAATCGAGAGCAACGCCGTGCAGGTGCACATCCACAACCTGCGCAAGAAGCTCGGCCACGACATGATCCGCACGGTGCGTGGCGTCGGCTACCGGATCGGTGACGGCGCATGACGCGCATGCAACACGCGATCGCGCGCTGGCGCAACGCGTCGCTGCGGCGGCGCCTGCTGACGTGGCTGCTCCCGGCCGCGTGCGTGATCGGCCTCGTCGCGAGTGCCGGCACCTACTGGGGCGCGCTGCGCGAGCTCGACGACCTGCTCGACGACCAGATGCGCAGCATGTCGAAGCAGATCGTCGTCGGCCCGAACGGCGAGCTGTCGTTCAGCAACCGCGCCAACGGCAAGCACGGTTTCGAGGCGAGCGATCCCGACGCCGTGCTGCTGCAGGTCTGGCGCAACGGCAAGCTCGTGTATTCGACCGACCGCGATTCGACGCTGCCGCCGCCCGAGCAGAAAGGCATCGCGAGCGTCGACGTCGGCGGCCAGCCGTGGCGCACCTACGTGACCGAACGCGGCGGCACGACGATCCGGCTCGCGCAGGCACGCCATGCGCGCTGGGAAGCGATCGCGGGCATCGCCGTGCACCTGCTGTGGCCCGTGTTCTCGATGCTGCCGCTGCTCGCGATCGGCCTGTGGTTCGGCATCGGCGCGGGGTTGCGGCCGCTGCGCACGATCGCATCCGGCCTCAAACGCAGGAATGCGAACAATCTCGAGCCGGTCGACGTCGGCGCGATGCCGAACGAAGTCCGTCCGCTCGCCGAAGCGATCAACGACCTGCTCGCGCGCCTGGACCGTTCGTTCACGCTGCAGCGGCACTTCATCGCCGATGCCGCGCACGAATTGCGCACGCCGATCATGGGGTTGTCGATCCAGTCGCAGTTGCTGCGGCGCGCGTCGACCGCCGAGGAACGCGAGCACATCCTTGCGCAGATCCATGCCGGCACGACGCGGCTCGGCCACCTCGCCGAACAGCTGCTGACGCTCGCGCGCCTCGAACCCGATGCGCAGGCGGCCGCCTCAGCGTCGGCGCCCGTCGATCTCGCCGCGCTGTGCCGATCGGTGGTATCGGACCGCACGCGCGTCGCCGACGCGCACCGGATCGATCTCGGCGCGATCGTGTCGACGCCCGTGATGACGTCGGGCAATGCCGACACGCTGCGCGTGCTGCTGAACAACCTCGTCGACAACGCGATCCGCTATGCGGGTGACGGCGCACGTGTCGACGTGTCCGCGCGGCTCGACGGCACGACGCCCGTGCTCGAAGTCGCCGACGACGGCCCCGGGATCCCGGAAGCCGAACGCACCGACGTGTGGGAGCGTTTCTATCGCGGCGAGGGCGCGCAGGCCGTCACGTCGTCGGGCAGCGGGCTCGGGCTGTCGATCGTCAAGCGGATCGCCGAACAGCATCGCGCGACGGTCGCACTCGGCACGACACGCGGCGGGCGCGGGCTGACCGTCACGGTGCGCTTTCCGCTGCCGGCCTGACGCCGCGCCACGTGCGACGCGCGGCTTTTCCACAGATTGTGTTGGCAAGCGTGTGGACAACCTTCCATTAACGACACCAAGCCATTGATCGGAAAGGGTTTGTCGGAGATGCGCGGCAAATGCGCCATGCGGTCGTGAACAGGCACATCCACGCCGCCACCGTAGCCTCGACCACGCGTCATGCGCCGCCCCTCCTTCGTCTCAATTCCCGACGACGATCCGTTCGACTCGCAGGGCGGTCGAGATTTCGAGGATGCTTGCGTGCTTCGATCCGTAGCAATACAGAAGGCCTTTCTGACAGCCGTCCGGCTTGGGTCGGGTTCGGCCCTCTTCGTGCACGACGACGGTACCGCCGGATGGATGAGGCGCCGACGTGTTCGCCCATGTAATGGAGCCGGCCGTACTGCGCGATCCGCGAATCGATCGCAGTGTTTCGCGCGGCCTTCACGCATCCCGGGTTCGCCGTCAGGCTGTCGGCCTGTCCGTCGTCCGCCGTCGCGAGCCCGCACCTGTTCCAGAAAGTCGGCGTGGCCGGCATCTGCACTGCGTGAGCGCCCGCACGCATCGCGGCAACACGTGGCATTCGCGGGTGTCCCGCGCGTCGCGCGCGCACCCGGACTTCTCCACAGAAAATGTTGGCAAGCTTGTGGATATCCTGCGCACCGCAACGCTAAACCCTTGATCCGATGGACTTTGGCACGCGTGATGCAGACGCGGCCCCGGTGACGGCTACCTCGGCCACCGCTTCGCCGCACTTCGCATCACGACGCCACGACGATGCACGTCGCAGCCGGCGCACACGTGCCGGCCATGCGCTGCGCCACTTACCCACAGATTTTGTTGGCAAGCTTGTGGATATCCTGCGCACGCGTGCGCTAACCCGTTGATCGGCTTACGGTTCATGCGCCGCGTCACGGTTGCGGCAGCGTGTGGCCCGGACATGCGTGAATGCGCACGCCCCGCGCGACAGACGCGCCGCCGCCGTGCACCGCCCTCGCCTTGACTCTCGCGCCCGCCACGCGTCAAGATCACGCGAGCCGCACGCGGCCGTGCATCGCCGGCTTCGCGCGACGGCTCGACGGGCCGGCCGTTCCGCCCGACACTTCACTCCGAGGAAGGCCATGGAACACTTCACCGCGTGGCAGCTGGTCGTCTCACTCGTGCTCGTCGCCGTCGTCGTTTATCCGTACGTCCGCATCGTCCGGCGCACCGGGCATTCGGGCTGGTGGATCCTGACGATGTTCGTCCCGATCCTGAACTTCGTCATGTTGTGGGTGTTCGCGTTCGTGCGCTGGCCCACGGTCGACGATCGGCAGCCCTGACCGTCGCCCGCGCGGCTGCCGGGCTTGTCCACAGATTGTGTTGGCAAGCATGTGGATAGCCTGCGCATACCGCGACCAAGCGCTTGATCCGAAAGACTTTGTCCGCGCCGCCTCAAATGCGGCACGCGGCCGGCAAAGTGCCGCTCGCACGTCGTCGCGCCACGTGACGGGCCGCCCTCCGCGCGGGCGAACCGGCTTGTCCACAGATTGTGTTGGCAAGCGTGTGGATAGCCTGCGCATACCGCGACCAAGCGCTTGATCCGAAAGGCTTTGTCCGCGCCGCCTCAAATGCGGCACGGTGGCCCGCGCCACGCCGTGCGCGGCCGCGCACGGGCTTGTCCACAATTTTTGTTGGCAAGCATGTGGATATCCTGAGCATGCGTGACCTAAGTCGTTGATCGCACAACGTTTGATCGCGCAGGTCACGGCTGCGGCACGGCCCGCCTGCGCATCGCGTCACGCGCACCGCACCGCCCGCGTCAACCGAAGGCCTGAACCACGATGCGCGCGACCGACGCGATCACGTCGTCCTTCGAGCGCGCATCGGCACGCGCCTGCGTGTAGTACACGGCCACCGCGATCGGCGCACGCGACGGCGACCATACGACACCCGCGTCGTTGGTCGTCCCGTAGTCGCCGGTGCCCGTCTTGTCACCGACCGTCCACCCGGCCGGCACGCCCGCGCGGAGCCGCTTGTCGCCCACCTTGTTGCCACGCATCCACGCAACGAGCTGCGCGCGCTGCGCGGCCGGCAGCGCATCGCCGACCATCAGCACGCGCATGCTCGCGGCCATCGCGGCCGGTGTCGTCGTGTCGCGCAGGTCGCCCGGCAGCGCGGTATTCAGTTCGGTCTCCCATCGGTCAAGCCTGAACGTGTCGTCGCCGATCGAGCGCGCGTAGGCCGTCACCGCCGACGGGCCGCCGAGCAGCTTCATCAGCAGGTTCGCGGCCGAGTTGTCGCTGTACTGGATCGCGGCCTCGCACAGCGCGGCGACCGTCATGCCCTCGCCGACATGCTTCTCCGACACCGGCGAATAGTTGACGAGATCGGCGCGGGTATACGTCACGCGCTGTTGCAGCAACGCCGGCCGCGCGACGCTCTGCGCAAGCACCGCCGCACTCAGCATCGCCTTGAACGTGCTGCAGAACGGGAAGCGTTCGTCCGCGCGATGCTCGATGACCCGGCCGCTCGCCGTGTCGATTGCGCACACGCCGAGGCGACCGCCCACGCTGCTTTCGAGCTCGGCCAGCATCTGCCCGGCGGCGGCAGGCGCCACGGCCGCGGCCGCGGCGCTTGCCTCGTCCGTCGCGGCAGCCTGCCGCGACGCGCACGCGGTGGCGGTGAGAACGAGCGGCGCCGTCGCAGCGGCCAGCAACAGGGTTCGACGTTTCGATGAGTAGGTCATGTCGGTTGTCTCGTGATGGAATGGAGGCGAATCGATAGTGAAAACGGCCGGCCGCCGAGACAGCACTATCGTGACTTTACGGTTGCCTGACAAGCAACGATAATTGAGCGCTGACAAAAGAAAATCTTATGACCAAGCTCCGCCCTCATCTTCCGCTCAATGCCCTTCGCGCGTTCGAATCGTCGGCGCGCCACCTGAACTTCACGCGCGCCGGCCTCGAGCTGAGCGTGACCCAGGCCGCGGTCAGCCAGCAGGTGCGTTCGCTCGAGGAGCGGCTCGGCTGCACGCTGTTCACGCGGCTGCCGCGCGGCCTCGGGCTCACCGACGAGGGGCGCGCGCTGCTGCCCGTGCTGAGCGACGCGTTCAGCCGCATCGAGACGGTGCTCAAGCAGTTCGACGGCGGGCGCTTCCACGAGGTGCTGTCGCTCGGCGTCGTCGGCACCTTTGCCATAGGCTGGCTAATGCCACGGTTGAAGCAGTTCGGCGATACGCACCCGTTCGTCGAGCTGCGGCTGCGGACCAACAACAACGTCGTCGATCTCGCCGCCGAGGGTCTCGACTTCGCGATCCGCTTCGGGGAAGGCAGCTGGCCGGCGACGCGCAACGAGCACCTGCTCGACGCGCCGCTCACCGCGCTGTGCGCGCCGGACATCGCGCGACGCCTCGCGCAACCGGCCGATCTCGCGAACGAAACGCTGCTGCGCTCGTACCGCACCGACGAATGGCTCGGCTGGTTCGACGCCGCGCAGCTCGCGCCATGGGCGGTCAACGGGCCCGTGTTCGATTCGTCGCGGCTGATGGTCGAGGCCGCGATGCAGGGCGCGGGCGTCGCGCTCGCGCCGGCATGCATGTTCGTACGCGAACTGCAGCTCGGCCTGCTCGCACGGCCGTTCGACGTCGACGTGCGCGCCGGCGGCTACTGGCTCACCTCGCTGAAGTCGAAGCCGCTCACGCCGGCAATGACGCTCTTTCGCGACTGGATCGTGGCCGAAGCAGCCGCCGCGGCGCAGGCCGAATGACACGGCCCCGCTTGTCCACAGAAAGTGTTGGCAAGGATGTGGATATCCTGGGTACCCGGGGCCTAAGCCGTTGATCGCGCACGAATTAGCGTGCGGACGCAGACATCGGGCAGCCCGTGTGCACGGGCTTCGCGAGCGGGCCTCTCGGAGGCCCGATCGTCAACTGTCGCGACGCAATCGATTGCGAGTTATCCACAGAATATGTTGGCAAGCCTGTGGATATCCCGCCGATGCGGCGCGTAACACGCTGATGCAAAAGGGGATTCGATACAAGGACCTTGCGCGGTCAACCGTGTGGCACCGCACGCGCTTTCGCACGGCACGCGCCGCACCTCCGGCCCGGGGCCGGACGGTTCTCCACAGATTGTGTTGGCAAGCTTGTGGATATCCTGCGCATCGGCCACCTAACTCATTGAGCGCACGGGGTTTTGTGCTTCGTCTGCAGAATCGGGCAGCGCCGGCGCAGCCCTTTCGGCCAACGCCGGCGCCAGCCGCGCATCAATGCCGGTCAAGCCCGCCGCGCAGTTCGCTCGCCTTGTCGCGCAGCGCCTCGTAACCCGAGCGCGCATGCTCGGGCAGGTCGGGATCGCCGATCAGCGCGCCGAGCGTTTCGATCAGGCTGAACAGAATGCCTTTCGCCGCGCCGACCGCGATGCTCTGCGATTCGATCGACTTGTGCAGGTGGTCGACCGCCGCTTCCAGATTCTCGAGCTTGTGCTCGCCGTCGTCGGGCCGGTTGTCGGTCGTCATCGTCTACCTCCGCCATTGTTCAAGGGTCATGTCACGATTCTATGCCGCGTCGCGCGAACGTGGCGCGACATCGCGCAACGTTCGCGCGGCACCGCGCTACAGCACCGCGACCACCTTCACGCGGCCCGGCTGCTCCGCCGACGCGACGACCTGGCCGTCGACGCGGCGGAACGTGAGCGACACGGTTTCGTCACCGACGCGCAACGCGTCGATCCGCAGCCAGTCGACGCCTTCCGGCAGCATCGGGCGCTCGACGCGCACCTCGTGACGCGACGCGTCGATGCTCACGCCGAGGCAGGCCTGCAGCATCATGAACGGCGCGCCCGCCGCCCACGCTTGCGGCAGGCAGGCCACCGGATACGCAGTCGGCGGTTCGCCGCGCCGGCGCGGAAACCCGCAGAACAGCTCGGGCAGGCGCATCTCGAAACTCACCGCCGCCTCGAACAGCGCGCGCAGCAGGTTCACGGCGGCCGTCTTGTCGCCGTAGCGCGCGAGGCCGCGCGCGATCAGCGCATTGTCGTGCGGCCACACCGAGCCGTTGTGATACGCCATCGGGTTGAAGCGCGGCTGGCCGGCGGCCAGCGTGCGGATGCCCCAGCCGGTCTGGAACAGCGCCGAGCCGAGCACGCCGGCAACCGCCGCGCCGCGCTCGGCGTCGGGCAGCCCGAACGCGAGCAGGTGGCCCGCGTTCGATGCGAACACGCGGCACAGGTCGCCATGACCGTCGAGCGCGATGCCGTAGAAATCGCCTTCCGGCATCCAGAACAGCGCGTCGACCTGCTCGCGCAGCGCCTTCGCACGCAACGCATAACGCGTGGCGTCGGCCGCGTGGCCGCGCCGGTACGAGCACATCGACATCGCATCGAGCGCCGCGCATGCATACGCCTGCACTTCGACGAGCGCGATCGGCCCGTCCGGAAAGCGGCCATCCGCATGGAACACCGAATCGTGGCTGTCCTTCCAGCCCTGGTTCGCGAGGCCGCGCTCCGACGTGCGCTGGTAATCGAGCAGTCCGTAAGGATTGCGGTCGCACTTGTCGATCACCCATTGCGCGGCGCGCTCGAGCGCGGGCCACAGTTCGTCGATCAGCGCATCGTCGCCGGTGCGTTCGACATACGCGCCCGCGAGCACGATGAACAGCGGCGTCGTATCGACACCGCCGTAGTACAGCGCGAACGGCACCTCGCCCGTCGCGGCCATCTCGCTGCGGCGGAACTCGTGCATGATCTTGCCGGGCTCCGCATCGCGGAACGCGGAAGTCTCGCGCGCCTGGTGCTCGGCCAGGAACCGCAGCACGCCGCGCGCGAGCGACGGCTGCAGCCAGAGCATCTGCAACGACGTGATGACCGCGTCGCGGCCGAACGGCGTCGAGAACCACGGAATGCCCGCATACGGGTACGGCCCCGTGTCGAGCTGCGTCGTGAGCAGCCCGAGATCCGCGAGCGAACGGTCGAGCCACGCGTCGAACAGCGGATTGCCGGTGTTCACGCGCGCCATCGATTCGCGCCGCGCGCGCATTTCGCGGTGCACGCCGACGAGCGCGGTGCGCAGCGCAACGCGGCCGCATCCCGGCCCTTCTTCATGCACCGGGCCGAGCGTCGCATCGACGGTCAGGTAGATCGACACGCATGCCTGCGCGGCGATCGTCAGCGTGTAGTCGGCACGATCGACCGACAGCGCGTCGGGCGCCGGCGAGAAATGCACGGTCACGTTGCGCTCGACGCTGTCGAGGCCGTCGTAGCGCAGCCGCACCGCGCCCGCGTCGACGCGCGGCGCCACCACGGTGCCGCGCTTCGGGCGCTGCGTGCCGCGCACCTCGAACATGTCCTTGAAATCGGCCGCGAACGACAGCGACAGCGGCACCTCGGCCTCGCTCGAGCCGTAGTTCGTCAGCGTCAGCGCTTCGTAAAGCACGTCGCCTGCGAGCACGCGTATCCGCTCGATGTGGATCACGCCCTCGGGCGTTTCGTGGCCGCCGAGCGGCGGCAGCGGGCGGTTCGTCAGGTGGGCGGTGAACGACGCGTTGTCGGCGCTCGTCGCGCCCGACAGCAGCGACGGCGCGCGGCCGCCGAACGTCAAGCGCCACTTCGACAGCACGCGCATGTCGTCGACGAACAGGCCGTCGTCATGACCGCCGATGTCGCCGAGCGCGTCGCTGACCACGAACGCGTTGCCGGATTTCAGCACGTACTGGTTGTTGCGCGCCAGTGCCTGCGGATCGGCTTCGGGTGCGATGAATGCGGGGCCCGACGCGGGGGTCGGGGCAGTTGGCGCAACCTGCGGCGCCTGGGTCGTCGTGGCTTCGGCGTGATTCGGCATCGATGCTCCTGTGTCGAGCGCGACGCGCGTGGCGCGCCGCGTGGTTCGCACAGGATAGGACAGAACGGGGAACGTGCGCAGCGACGCAAAGAGCGCGACGCCAGGCGGCGACGTTACCGTCGCCGCCTGGCGTCGCTTACAGGCACTTCAAATGCGGATCAGAATTTCCACAGTATGTTGCCGAGGATGGCGTTGTCGCGCACGCCGCTGCCGTACTGGCCGCTGTACGTGAGGCCGAGCGTCAGGCGCTTCGTGATGTTCGCGTCGATGCCGGCCTCGAGCACGGCACTGTCGCGGGCAATCGGCACGCCCGACACCTGGAACGACGTGCCGCCGTTCGCGAACGTGAACGCCGACGACGGCCGCACGTTGCCGAACGCGTGCCGCCAGCCGACCGTCCCGCGCGCGGTGAACGTGCCGCTCCCGATCGAGCCGAGCTGCGACGCCGCGCGCAAGCCGAGCGTCGAGAAGCCGACGTGGGTCGTCTCGCCGCCGGCGCGCAGTGCGGCCGCGCCACCCGTTTCCGTATAACCGTCGGTATGCAGGTTCACATACGCGAGGCCCGCGAACGGTTCGATCGCCACGGGCCCGACCGGCAGCGCGTAGCCGACTTCGCCGAACACCTGCGCCGAATTCGCGTCGTAGCCGGCCGAATCGTGATCGGAGAAGCCCGCGAAGCCCGGATTGCGGTCGCTGTTGATCCGGTACCACGTGTACGACGCGCCGCCGCGCACGCCGAGCGCACCGTACTGCGCGCCGCCGTACAGCGACAGGTAGTAGCTGTTCACCGACGCCGACGAACTCTGGGCGTTGTCGAGCGAGCTGTGCGTGACGCCCGCGGCCAGACCCGCACGCCACTTGTCGTTGAGCGCCATGTCGGCACCGGCGATGAAGCCCGTCATGCTGCGGTTGATCGTCGACGCGTTGCCGTCGCCGGTGAGCCGGCTGCGGCCGCCGAACGCCTGCCCCCAGACCACCGGTTGATAAGGCGTGCCGCCGTAGCAGCCCTCGCGCGAACCGATCCGGCGTTCCGGCGGCAGCGTCGCGTCGACCGCGCCGGCCGTGTTGTCGCCGCACAGCGCGGCGCCGCCCGACGACAGCGCGGCGAGCGGGCCCGATCCGGGCGCGAGGCCCTGGCGGACGCGATCGGTCACCGCGTCGCGCACGTAGCGGCTGTCGAGCAGCAGCATGCTCTTCAGGCTCGCCTGCAGTTCGCCGTCGAGCAGCCCGTATGCGCGGCGTGCGGTCGGCACGTCGGTCGTCAGGACTGCGTCGTACAGCGGATTGCCGGCGCCGAGCCCGCCGAGCGCGGCCGCGACCGCGCGCTGGTTGGGCGTCGTCGCGACGTCGGGCAGCGACGTGCCGTTCTGGACCAGTCGCAGGTACACGTGATTCGGGTCGTAGCTGAGCGTCGGCATCAGGAACGCATAGTTCGCATTCACCTGGCTGAACGCGCCCTGCACGCCCGATGCCGCGGTCACGATCGTGTAGGTCGTGCTCGGCTGGTAGCCGCTCTGGTTCGCGAGCACCTGCACGGTGCCGCCGTTCAGCGTCGCCGTGCCGCCTGCCGCGAGGCTGCCGCTTTGCTGCGGCGAAGCCGCGACCTGGAACGTCGAGCCCGGCTGGAACGTGACGTTGCCGCCCACGTTCAGCGCCGCGCCCGGCTGCGACGCGGCCGCCGTCGCGCCGCCCTGCACCACGAGGCCGCCGATCGTGCCGGTGCCCGTGACCGTCGCGCCGTTCTGCACGGTGACGGTCGACTGGCCGAGCGACCCGTTGACGGCGAGCGTGCCCGCGCTGACCGTGGTCGGCCCGCTCAAGGTGCTGGTGCCCGTCAACGTCAGTTGCCCGCTGCCGGCCTGCGTCAGCGAGCCCGCACCGGACAGCACGCTCGCAATCGTGACGTTGCCGGCTTGATTGACGATCAGCGCGCCGTTGTCGACGACATTGCCGGCGATGCTGCCCGACGTGCCGCCGTTGCCGAGTTGCAGCGTGCCGCCGGCCGCGATCGTGGTGCCGCCCGTGTAGGTGTTCGCGCCCGTCAGCGTCTGCACACCGGTGCCGGCGATCGTCACGCCGCCCGCTCCGCCGATCGTCCCGCCGAACGTGCCGTTGCCGCTGCCGTTCAACGTTAGCGCATTGGCGCCGAGATTGATCGTCGCGCCGGTCGCACCGTTCAACGTGCCGATCGTCTGCGCGCCCGTCGCGGCGCTTACGTCGAACGTCGCCCCCGTGCCCGCGAGATTCACCGCGCCCGCCGACGCGAGGCTGCCGCCCGCACCCAGCGCCAGCGTGCTGCCGCCGTTGATCGTCGTGCCGCCCGTGTAGGTGTTCGCGCCCGTCAGCGTCTGCGTGCCGCTACCGGCAACCGTCACGCCGCCCGTGCCGCCGATCGTGCCGCCGAACGTGTTGTTGCCGCTGCCGTTCAGCGTCAGCGCATTCGTGCCGAGGTTCACGTTCGTGCCGGCCGCGCCGGCCAGCGCACCGATCGTCTGTGCGCCCGTCGCGGCGCTTACGTCGAACGTCGCACCCGTGCCCGCGAGATTCACCGCACTGCCCGAAGCCAGGCTGCCGCCCGCACCCAGCGCCAGCGTGCTGCCGCCGTTGATCGTCGTGCCGCCCGTGTAGGTATTCGCGCCGGTCAGCGTCTGCGTGCCGGCGCCCGCGAACGTCACGTTGCCCGTGCCGCCGATCGCACCGCCGAACGTGTTGTTGCCGCTGCCGTTCAGCGTCAGGCCATTCGCGCCGAGGTTCACGTTCGTGCCGGTACCGCCGGTCAGCACGCCGAGCGTCTGTGCGCCCGTCGCGCCGCCGAGGTTGAGCGTCGCGCCCGTGCCGGCGAGGTTTACCGCGCTACCCGACGCGAGGCTGCCGCCCGCATCCAGCGCCAGCGTGCTGCCACCGTTGATCGTCGTGCCGCCCGTGTACGTATTCGCGCCGGTCAGCGTCTGCGTGCCGGCACCCGCGAACGTCACGCTGCCCGTGCCGCCGATCGCCCCGCCGAATGTCCCGCCGCTTCCGTTCAACGTCAGTGCGTTGCCGCCGAGGTTCACGTTCGTGCCGGTCGCGCCGCTCAGCGCACCAAACGTCTGTGCGCCCGATGCGCCGCTCACGTCGAACGTCGCACCCGTGCCGGCGAGATTCACCGCGCTGCCCGAAGCCAGGCTGCCGCCCGCGCCGAGCGCCAGCGTGCTGCCGCCGTTGATCGTCGTGCCGCCCGTGTACGTGTTCACGCCGGTCAGCGTCTGCGTGCCGGCGCCCGCGAACGTCACGCTGCCCGTGCCGCCGATCGCGCCGCCGAACGTGTTGTTGCCGCTGCCGTTCAGCGTCAGCGTATTCGCGCCGAGGTTCACGTTCGTGCCGGTACCTCCGGTCAGCACGCCGAGCGTCTGCGCGCCCGATGCGCCGCCGAGGTTGAGCGTCGCGCCCGTGCCGGCGAGGTTCACCGCGCTGCCCGAGGCCAGGCTGCCGTTCGCACCCAGCGCGAGTGTGCTGCCGCCGTTGATCGTCGTGCCGCCCGTGTACGTATTCGCGCCGGTCAGCGTTTGCGTGCCGGTACCCGCGTACGTCACGCTGCCCGTGCCGCCGATCACGCCGCCGAACGTGCCGCTGGCCGTGCCGCTCAGCGTCAGCCCGTTCGCGCCAAGATCCACGTTCGTATTCGCCGCGCCGTTCAACGCGCCGATCGTTTGAGAGCCCGATGCGCCGCTCAGGTTGAACGTCGCGCCTGCGCCGGCAAGGTTCACGGCACCGCCCGACGCCAGGCTGCCGTTCGCGCCGAGCGCCAGCGTGCTGCCGCCGTTGATCGTCGTGCCACCGGTGTAGGTGTTCGCGCCGGTCAGCGTTTGCGTGCCCGTGCCCGCGTACGTCACGCTGCCCGTGCCGCCGATCACGCCGCCGAACGTGCCGCTGGCCGTCCCGCTCAGCGTCAGCCCGTTCGCGCCAAGATCCACGTTCGTATTCGCCGCGCCGTTCAACGCGCCGATCGTTTGCGAGCCCGATGCGCCGCTCAGGTTGAACGTCGCGCCTGCGCCGGCAAGGTTCACGGCACCGCCCGACGCCAGGCTGCCGTTCGCGCCGAGCGCAAGCGTGCTGCCGCCGTTGATCGTCGTGCCGCCGGTGTAGGTGTTCGCGCCGGTCAGCGTCTGCGTGCCGGTGCCCGCGTACGTCACGCCGCCCGTGCCGCCGATCACGCCGCCGAAGGTGCCACTGGCCGTGCCGCTCAGCGTCAGCCCGTTCGCGCCAAGATCCACGTTCGTATTCGCCGCGCCGTTCAACGCGCCGATCGTTTGCGCACCCGACGCGCCGCTCAGGTTGAACGTCGCGCCTGCGCCGGCAAGGTTCACGGCACCGCCCGAGGCCAGGCTGCCGTTCGCACCCAGCGCGAGTGTGCTGCCGGCGTCGATCGTCGTGCCACCGGTGTAGGTGTTCGCGCCGGTCAGCGTTTGCGTGCCCGTGCCCGCGTACGTCACGCTGCCCGTGCCGCCGATCACGCCGCCGAACGTGCCGCTGGCCGTCCCGCTCAGCGTCAGCCCGTTCGCGCCAAGATCGACGTTCGTATTCGCCGCGCCGTTCAACGCGCCGATCGTTTGCGCACCCGACGCGCCGCTCAGGTCGAACGTCGCGCCTGCGCCGGCAAGATTCACGGCACCGCTCGACGCCAGGCTGCCGTTCGCACCCAGCGCGAGTGTGCTGCCGCCGTTGATCGTCGTGCCGCCCGTGTAGGTATTCGCACCCGTCAGCGTTTGCGTGCCGGCACCCGCGAACGTCACGCTGCCCGTGCCGCCGATGGTCCCGCCGAACGCGTGGTTGCCGTTGCCGCTCAGCGTCAGCCCGTTCGCGCCGAGGTTCACGTTCGTGCTGGCCACACCGGTCAGCGCGCCGATTGTCTGCGCACCCGACGCGCCGCTCAGGTTGAACGTCGCGCCCGTACCGGCGAGGTCCACCGTACCGGTCGACGCCAGGCTGCCGTTCGCGCCGAGCGCCAGCGTGCTGCCGGCGTTGATCGTCGTGCCGCCCGTGTAGGTGTTCGTGCCGGACAGCGTTTGCGTGCCCGTGCCGGCCACGGTCAGGCCGCCGGTGCCGCCGATCGTGCCGCCGAAATTGCCGCTGGCGGTCCCGCTCAGCGTCAGGCCGTTCGCGCCGAGGTTCACGGCCGAGCCGGCCACGCCGCTCAGTGCGCCGATCGTCTGCGCGCCCGTCGCGCCGCTCACGTCGAACGTCGCCCCCACGCCGGCCACGTTCACCGCGCCCGTCGCCGCGAGGCTGCCGCCGGCACCGAGCGCCAGCGTGCCGGCGTTGATCGTCGTGCCGCCCGTGTAGGTGTTCGCGGCCGTCAGCGTCGTGGTCGCCGCGCCGTCCTTCACGAGACCGCCCGCGCCGGCGATGCCGCCGTTCAGCGTGAGCGCGTTGCTGCCGCCGAGCGTCAGCGTCGAACCGTTGCCAAGATTGACCGCGTTGTTGACCGACAGGCTCGTGGTCGTGTCGAGCGTCGCCGCGCCGCCGACGTTCAGCGCGCCGGAACCGAGCGCCCCGCCGTTGCCGAGCACGAGGCCGCCGCTGTTCAGGTTCGTGCCGCCCGTATAGGCGTTCGCGCCCGTCAGCGTCTGCGTGCCGGTGCCGGCCAGCGTCAGGCTGCCCGTGCCGCCGATCACGCCGCTGAAGGTGCCGCTGGCCGTCCCGCCCAGCGTCAGCCCGTTGCCGCCCATGTTGACGTTCGTCCCGGCCACCCCCGACAGCGCGCCGATCGTCTGCGCGCTCGTCGCGCCGCTCAGGTCGAGCGCCGCGCCCGCGTTGGCCAGGTTCACCGCACCGGTCGCCGCCAGGCTGCCGCCCGCGCCCACCGCGAGCGTGCCGGCGTTGATCGTCGTGCCGCCGGTGTAGGTGTTCGTCCCCGTCAGCGTCGTGGTCGCCGCACCGTTCTTCACGAGACCGCCCGCGCCGGCAATGCCGCCGTTCAGCGTGAGCGCGTTGCTGCCGCCGAGCGTCAGCGTCGAACCGTTGCCAAGATCGACCGCGTTGTTGACCGACAGGCTCGTGTTCGTGTCGAGCGTCGCCGCGCCTGCGACGTTCAGCGTGCCCGTGCCGAGCGCCGCATTGTTGCCGAGCACGACACTGCTGCCGCCGTTCAGGTTCGTGCCGCCCGAGTAGGTGCTCGCGCCGTTCAGCGTCTGCGTGCCGGTGCCGGCCAGCGTCAGGCTGCCGGCGCCGCCGATCGCGCCGCTGAAGGTGCCGCTGGCGGTTCCGCCGAGCGTCAGCCCGCCGTTGCCCATCGTGACGTTCGTCCCGGCCACGCCCGACAGCGCGCCGATCGACTGGGCCCCGGTCGCGCCGCTCAGGTCGAGCGCCGCACCCGCGCCGGCCAGGTTCACCGCGCCGGTCGACGCCAGGCTGCCGCCGCCGCTGATCGCCAGCGTGCCCGCGTTGATCGTCGTGCCGCCCGTGTAGGTGTTCGCGGCCGTCAACGTCGTGGTCGCCGCGCCGTCCTTCACGAGGGCGCCCGCGCCCGTAATGCCGCCGCTCAGCGTGAGCGCATGGCTGCCGCCCAGTGTCAGCGTCGAACTGTTGGCGAGGTTGACGGCGTTGTTGACCGACAGGTTCGCGCTCGTATCGAGCGTCGCCGCGCCGCCGACGGTCAACGCGCCCGTGCCGAGTGCCGAGTTGTTGCCGAGCACCAGGCCGCCGGCATTCAGCGTCGTGCCGCCGGCGTAGTTGTTCGCGCCGGACAGCGTCACGGTCGCCGCGCCGTTCTTCACGAGACCGCCGCCGCCCGAGACCGTGCCGCTCAGGCCGACATCGGCGCTGCCGACGAGCGTGAGCGTCGTGCCGGTGGCGACGTTGACATTGTTCGCGAGCGATACGTTGGCGATCGCGTCGAGCGACGACGAGCCGTTGACGTTCACCGCGCCGATGCCGAGCGCCGTATTGCTGCCGACCGCGAGGTTGCCGCCGTTCAGGTTCGTGCCGCCCGTGTACACGTTCGTGCCCGTGAGCGTTTGCGTGCCGCTGCCGGAGAGCGTGATGCCGCCCGCGCCGCCGATCGAGCCGGCGTACGTCGCATTGACGGTGCCGTTCAGCGTCAGCGAATTGCCGCCGAGGTTCACGCTGGTACCGGCCGAGCCCGCCAGCGCGCCGATCGCCTGCGTGCCCGATGCGCCGCCCACGTCGAACGTCGCGCCGGCGCCGGTCAGGTTCACGGTGCCGGTCGAGGCCAGACTGCCGCCCGCGCCCACCGCGAGCGTGCCGCTGTTGATCGTCGTGTCGCCGGTGTAGGTGTTCGCGCCCGTCAGCGTCAGCGTCGCCGCGCCGTTCTTCACGATGCTGCCGTTGCCGTTGATGGTGCCGGCCAGCCCGAGATTGTTGCTGCCGCCGACCGTCAGCGTGGTGCCGTTGGCGAGATTGACGTTGTTGGCGAGCGTCGTGTTCGTACTCGAGTCGAGCGAGGCCGGGCCGTTGACGTTCAGCGCACCGCTGCCGAGCGCCCCGTTGTTGCCGACGACGATGCCGCCGCCGTTCAGGTTCGTGCCGCCCGTATAGCTGTTCGCACCGGTCAACGTCAGCGTGCCGCCGTCGTTCTTCGTCAGCGCGCCGCCGCCCGTCACCGCGCCCGACAGCGTGAGCCCGGTCGCGCCCTGCACCGTCAGCCCGCCCGCGCCGAGCGTCACGGTGTTGCCGACGTTGAGCCCGGCGGTACCCGCCTGCAGCGCGCCGCCGTTGGCCGTGACGTTACCGGTGCCGAGCGACGCGTTGTTGCCGATGATCGCGACGCCGCCCGACAGCGTCGTGTCCTGCGCGGTCGAC
This sequence comes from Burkholderia sp. HAN2018, assembly GCF_024704855.1. Taxonomy (NCBI): domain Bacteria; kingdom Pseudomonadati; phylum Pseudomonadota; class Betaproteobacteria; order Burkholderiales; family Burkholderiaceae; genus Burkholderia; species Burkholderia sp. HAN2018. The sequence continues at coordinate 19,791 of NZ_QOBB01000178.1, forward strand.
GCGCCGTTGATCGTCCAGTTGCCGGCCTGGACGTCGACGTGATTGAAGTTGACGTAGTTGTTGACCGCGATCGTGCCGTTCGCGCTGGTGCCCTGCTTCAGGTTGAGCGTGTTGTCGCCGCCCGCGCCGCCGTCGACCGTGCCCGTCGCCGCCACGTTGATCGTGTTCGGGCCGATCGTGATGTTGAACCCGCCGCCGGTGCCGCCCGCCGTATTGACCGACGAACCCGTCACGGCATTGAACGTGTTGGTGCTGTTCGCGCCCATCGACACGCCGCCGTTGATCGTGCCCGAGTTGGTAAACGTATTGCCCTGGCCGGGCGTGCCGTTCGAGCCGAGCGACACGCGACCGTTGATCGTCCCGCTATTCGTCATGTTGACCGTGGCGCCGCCGTACGCGGCCACCACGGGCGCGTCCGCGCCGACGAGGGTTGCGCCGACCAGCGGGTTCGAGCCGATCGTGCCGGTGTTGTTGATCGTCGACGTACCGCCCGTGCCGTTCTGGACCGACAGCGCCATGCCCGTCACGCCGCTGATCGCCACGCCGGTCGTGCCGTTCATCGTGCCGTTGTTGGTGACGCTGGTGCCGAGGCTCGCCGATGCATTGCCGATCACCGCACCGCTCGACAGCACGCCGAGCCCGGAACCGAGCGCGGACGGGTCGATCGTGCCGTTGTTGGTCAGTATGGTGTTGTTGCCGGTCAGCGACATCGCGGTGCCGCCGACGCCGAGCAGCACGCCGACGCTCGCACCGGGATTGACGGTGGCGTGGATGTTGTTCGCGCTGTTCGCATAGCTCGGCGCAAGCGGGTTGGCGACCCCGGAGCAGGTTACCGTCGTGCCTGCCGTGCTGCAGGTCGCCTGGGCGGGCACGATACCGGCGCCGGACAACGCCAGGAAAACGCCCGTCGGCAACAGCAATCTCGGAAACGGTTCGCCGGCTTTTTTCGAACGCGCAAGATTCATGCTTTCCCTCGTTATTGGAATTGGTATTACCGTGAAATCGAACGGCCGCCAGCATAAAATCGCGGACAAAAGCGTCCGCCCCGGCTGTCGCGATGCGACGTCGGTTAATTCATGGACGAATCTTTAATTGGCCCGGGAAGGCAGGCGTGAAACTAGCCGAATGACATGTCGATGGCCCCTGTTTTTCTGCAGCGATTTTCTGGTTGATTTGATCACCGCCCTGCTTTTGTCAGACAAGGCTATATCAAAAAAACAGGCTTTTCCAGTCGATCTTTTCCCCATTTGATCGAGGTCCGGCGGGCGCGCATTTTTTACTTATCGGAACGCGTCTTACAGGTAAATCCGTATTCCTTTTGCCAATTTCCTGGATATTTATTTACAGCAGCGAAAATGACGCATCCGTGAAAACACCGATATCCACGCGATTATCGCGGCCAGATTTTTTTGCAATGCAATATCTACATGCCCGGAAAGGATCGATGCACGATAATCCACCCGCCGCCATTCATCAGACGAAACGTCCGGCACTTCCAGGGTTACGTCGATGTTCGTCACGCGTCGACCGGAAGACCCGCACCGCGTGACGAAAACAGCCGTATCAGATAAAGCATCGGCCGGAACGAGACGGGCCGTGCATCGGGGTTCACCCACAACCGCACCGCATACACCGCGTAGGCCGGCACTTCGCGCCAGCTCGAATAGATGTCGCGCAACTGGAAACGGGCCGGATACGCGGCGGAGATGTTCGCCCGCGCGATGCCGACACGCTCGAACGCGAGGCGCGCCCGCGCGAGGTGATAGAACTGGCTGACGATCAGCACGCGCGACACACGGTGCGCCTGCAGGTAAGCGAGCGTGTGCTGCGCCGTCGCGAGCGTGTTGTCGCCCTGGTCGTCCACCGCGATCCGGTCGGCCGGCACGCCGCGCGCCACCAGATAGTCGCGCATCGCGGTCGCCTCGTTCAGCCCGGGGCCGTCGATCGCGCCGCTGACCAGGAACGCCGGGCACTGCCCCGTGCGGTAGCAGCGCACGCCGACATCGAGCCTGGCGGCGAGTACGGGCTTCGGCGCGCCGGTCGCGTCGAGCGCATTGCCGAAGATCACGGCAACATCGGCCGGCTCGCTCGGCATCCGCAGCCCGTGCGCGACGAGCGCAACGGCTGCGACGATCCACAGGCAGGCAACGATGGCCAGCAGGCGGCCCGTTCGGGCGAAGAAGCCCCGTTTGGTGCGGTTTTTCAAGGTTTTCGGTCTCTCAGGTCGTCGGGCTCAGGCTCGCCGGGCATTTCGGCTTGCCCGGCCCCGCGCGGGCGCGTAACGCTAGCACGGTGCGCGTTCGGGTGTCCACGCGGCGAACCGATGCCGGACGATGGACGGCCTTCCGGCAAGTCGGCCGGAGCAGCGTGCCCGGCGAAGCGGGCAGGCAATTGGAAAGAGAAAACCTGCGGAGATTTACGGAGATGGAAAGAATGTGAATGACCGTGCCGCGATGCCCGGCCCGGCCCGAATCAGTCGACCGGGCACATCGCGAGCCGCCCCATCGCCTCGCCGGCGCCGCGCACCGCGCAAGTGGCCGGCTCGTCGGCGATCCGGGCGACGAGGCCTGTCTCGTCGTACAGCAGGCGCTCGAGATCCGCGAGCAGCGCGCCGCCGCCCGTCAGCACCACGCCGCGATTCGCGATATCGGTCACGAGCTCGGCCGGCGCATTCTCCAGCACCGACTTCACCGCGCCGATCACCTGCTTGAGCGGCGCGACCAGCGCGTCCGCCACGTCGTGGTTGGACAGCTCGATCGAGCGCGGCAGGCCGTCGCCGACGCTGCGCCCGACCGCGCGCGTCGACCTGCGCGGCACCGCGCTGGTGGCCGAGCCGATCGACTGCTTCACGTGCTCGGCCGTCTGCTCGCCGAGCAGCACGCCATACAGGTTGCGGACATGATTGACGATCGCCGCGTCGAACTGGTTGCCGCCGACGCGGATCGCCTCGCGATAGACGATGCCGCCGAGCGCGATCACCGCGACTTCCGTCGTCCCGCCGCCGATGTCGACGACCATCGAGCCGACCGGCTCGGTCACCGGCAGGCCCGCGCCGAGCCCGGCCGCCAGCGATTCCTCGATCAGTTCGACCTCCGATACACCTGCCGCGAACGCGGCCTCGCGAAGCGCGCGGCGCTCGACGGCCGTCGCATCGGACGGCACGCACAGCGTGACCTCGACGCGGCGGCCGAAACGCGACCGCGTGCGCGACATGTCGATGAAGCTGCGGATCATCTGCTCGGCCGCGTGCGCGTCGGCGATCACGCCGTGCCGCATCGGCCGCACGGCTTCGAGATGCCCCGGTTCGCGGCCGAGCAGCGCCTTCGCGAGCTCGCCGACGGCCTCGAGCGTCGGCCGTGCGTCGGTCGCACCGGCCTTGCGGAAGCAGACGACCGACGGCTGGTTCAGCACCACGCCGCGTTCGTGCGTATAAATCCGCGTACTTGCCGTTCCAGGGTCGATCGCAACGGGTTGCGCAAACAACTTTCCGAACAGCGGTGTCGACATATCAAACCTTTGTAATCGAACGGACGCGGGGCAGCCGCGCCGCATTTCCGTGGCGCGGCCATGCCGCTCCATCACGGACTTAGCGGCAAATCGTTCCGATACTTTAGGCAATTCCGATGATTTTTTCGCGACGCAATTGTCAAATGTGCCGTTCCGGACACATCCGGCTACGCCACAGCCTCTCGCATTGCGTCTGTAAAACACGGTAATCTCTCGGTCTTGCCTGCTCCCGGCAGGCCTCAGACGCCCGATCACGCCAGGTATTTCCACCATGACAGCGACCGTTTCCTTCCGCTGGGCGCGGGTGCGCCCGCTTTGCACGACGCTCGTCGCCTTCTGGTGCTGCACGGTCGCCGCGCAACCGCTGCCGGCCCCCGAATCCGCCGCCGCCCAGGCCACCGCCGCCAGCGCGCCGGCTGCCACGCCCGCCGCATCCGGACACACCTGCGACGCCGACGG
>NZ_QOBB01000179.1:0-15627 GCF_024704855.1 Burkholderia sp. HAN2018
CAGTTCTACAACGAGCGCCGGCCCCATAGCGCACATCGCTATCAACCTCCCGCCACGGTCCGTCGAGCCTGGCTGGATTCCGATAATATCGACGCGAGACTCACTGCCTGACTGGCTACAAAATTCCACCGCAGGTCACCGTTATCGCGAAGACGTTGGAGAGGGTCGGCCAGGGTTCGTGAATATGTGAAACGTCGCATATTCGCGAACCCTGGCCGACCCTCTACCCGCACAAACGCCCGGTCGGCGCAAACCAACGGGATCGTCGAACGGCTGCACAAGACCATGCTCAACGAGTTCTATCGCATCGCCTTCCGCAAGAAGATCTATGATTCGATCGCCACCTTGCAGACAGACCTTGATGCATGGCACGACCAGTACAACGATGAACGAGAGCATCAGGGACGCTGGTGTTACGGCAAGACGCCGATGCGTACTTTCCTCGATTCGCTCGAACTCGCCAAGGAGAAACTCATCCCCCATCGATGAGTCGTTCTCTGTCGGTCCGACTACCTTTCAGATCGAGTCCCGGCTCGTCATTGAACCACGCCTATCAGCTTGCGTAACCCATCATCGAACCCTCCCCCTCGGAAGTCGGCACCCAGACGCCGAGATAGCCGTGCACTTGCGGTGTCGAGGATCCTGTGACATGTACGGTGAGCACGCCGCGTCCATCGGTCTGGAGGCGTTCAGGCCACTGTCCGAACATGTTGGTGAAGGTCTGGTTGGCATGCTGCAGACCCATGTCGACGCGAATCGTTGCATCCGTCGCCGGATTGTTGCCGATCACGGTTGCGACGCCTGTTCCTCGATCCGTCCCCACGCGTACACTTGCGAGCAGATCTTGTCCGGCTACGGACGGCGATGTGTTCGTCTTGTAATACGTCAACACCTGCGCGCCCGCCACGAATTTCTGGCGGATCTTGAGCAGTCGCGTGATCGCGTCGTAATACGGCGTCTTCGTCGACACGTATGCCTTGTCGCTCTCATAGAGGTCGCCGTAGAAGACGGTAGGCACCGTGTCCTTGTTCGTCAGAAGCACGGCATAGGCGGAGGGCACGTTATAGGGGGCGTATTGCTTGACAGCCTGCTTTCGATCGTTGTCGTAGATCGACATTTGTGCGAGCTGAATTGCCGCGTCCGGCGTGTACCCGGCCTTCTGCGTCGGCGGCACCGGGATCTTCGCGATCACGTTGTGCTCCTGGTCGTGGTTCGTGACGAACGACCAGTTCGGAATGGCCCTGCCGGCACCGAAGCGGGCCTGCCCGACGATCGACTTCGCGAAGATATCGCTGAGCGCCCCCCCCGGGTTCGCCTGTTCCAGGGTGTTGTACATCGTGGAATACAGCGTACCGTCGTAGGCCAGCTGGCCGTTCCCATTGCTGTTTTCGAACGCGATCTGCGGATCGACGTACGACTCGATCACGCTCAAGTGATTGTTCATGTCGTGGCCGTAGCGCCCCGACATCAATTGCGCCGACTGCCTCAGGATGTCCGTGTTGTAGTGGCCGGCTGCATCGAATCGGAACCCGTCAAAACCATACTTGTCGAGCAGGAACCGCTGCCAGTTCAGCGTCTCGTTCTGCACGGTGGCGTTGCTGTTGTCGATGTCGGAACCGAGCAGGAATTCATATTGGAGGACGTTCTTGTTGACGTCCGCGTTACTTGGCTTGTTGAAGCGGAATGCCGCTGCACCCGCTTCCGATGATGCCGAATAGCCCGGCTGCAGCGCAAGGTAATCGTTGGTCGCCTTTGTCACGGCATCGGTATTGCCATTGATGATGCTCTGGCGCACCGCATCATCGCTGTTGCCCGGGAAGCCGTGTGCGCGCATGTAAGTAAGGTAGGGCTGAACTGTCGCGTCGCGACGCGGGTCGACATAGTAAAGCAGATACGGTCGATATACCGGGATGGCCGTGGCAGCGCTTTGTGCAGCGTAACTACCATCGACCGACAGGTAGGTATCGATCGTGTTGAGCGCGCCGACACGTGCCGCATCGGTCGCCTCGAGCCATGCCGGAAGATGGTTTCGTGCATCGCCTGGCCCGTAGTAGCGGTACGGCGCGCCGGCGCCGTCGACCATGATGCGATCGATGCCGAGTGCCTGCGGCGACGTGCCGTTTTCATACTTCGCCTGCCACTGCTTGATCACGCCGTATTGCTTCTGACCAAGACCGCCGCCCTTCGAATACCCCGGGTACAACACATTGCTGGCGGACGGATTGGTCGGATTTCCAAAAATGTCGACTGCCGTCACGCTCGCCACTTCGCGTTGCGAGAAGAACATCTGGTTCGGGACGATGTCGGCTATTGCATTGATGCGCTGCCGGTGCATGCTTTCGATCGCCTCACGAAGTTGGGCGCCGGTTCCATATTTCGTCGCGATGGCGTTGCCGCGCCCCTGCGGGAATTCGCCAAGATCGTAGCGGTCGATCACTGCGTATCCTTCACTGAATCGCCCGTCGTTCAACGCGCGATACGGCGGCGCAAACCAGACGTCCGTGATGCCGAGATTACGGAGTTCCGGTGCTTGCCGTGCAAGCGTCTTGTAGACGGTTCCGTCGTAAGGCTGATAGAAGGCGAAATCCTGATAAATCACATGCTTGTCCAGCATGGCGTTTGATACAAATATCGGTGCAGTTGCATCTCCTGCGGAGGCAGTAGCCGATGCAATAAGTCCGACAGCAACCGCAATGGCTTTCTTCGAAGTGCGAATCATACGTTCTCCAAATCATGTATACGACGATTTCCAATCACGCTGTGGCACAGGCCGCGCATCGAGATATTGCGAGCCGTGGCCGCGCTGTCCGGAGTGGGGCATGCCCGAACAGCGGCCCTGTGTCGCCTCTCTGTTCCTCGTCGGAATCGACTGTTGTTGTATGAATCGGATGGCGCTCGGAAGGGACGTCGTTTCGATATCCTTTCGCGAGCAGATTGAATGTCGGATGGTTCAAGTCTGTTTGACGAATAGAATCATACCTCTAATTTTGTGTCAAACAATTGAATTGATTTGGAAATTGCAATTGGATTTATCGTTCAAATATTGATTCGCCGGCGACTCGCACCGCCGCCTCGTGGCAGCTCTGGTGTTGTGCCGGACGCGTCGAGCCCGGAAATAAATGCCGCCATAAGTTCTAGCCGGAAATTTAGTCGGAAATTAATTCCAGATTTAACTCTCGATTCAAGTTCATGGCAACCGTCGCAGTGGCGATTCTCCGACAAGAGTGAATTGGCGCCTGCCCCGTATTGGCGCACGGGCACCACGACGATCACCAGTTGACCTTGTCGTTCAACGTCACGGCGCCTGCCTTAGGCGTCGTCAGCACGCGGTTGCGACTGCCTGGAAGGTTTTCCCACGTCACGCTGCCATCGCCGTTCTTTAGATAGTATTTGTACAGAATCGGCGTGTTTCCGCGTAGGTTGACGATATTGCTCCAGACTCGATAGCGCGACGGGTCAACGGGCACTCCAAGGTTCGTGTTCCAGTTGCCGAGTGCGTCGGCACTGCCTGTCACGTACATATATTGTCCGGGCTGCGTGCTGGCGGTGATGTTGACCGCAACCGCAACTTGACCGGCAGGCGGCGGAATGACGCAATTGCTGTAGCGTGCGCAGACCACATGCACGCGCTCCATCAAGGTCCTGTTCAATCGCTCGATGTGGCCACCAAAGTGCGGCTTGCCCACCGGTCGGTACATCAGTTCAATACCGTACTCGCGGCATCCACTGCGAAGGGCACGGCTTTTGAATTCGGCCGCGTTATCAAGATGCAGCGTTCGAGGGATACCGCGCATCGGCCAGTCAGCCTCGACGCCTAGTCTTTCGAGCCACGGCTCTTTCCGCAGAACTACGCGCGAGAGGAGCAAGCTTACCGTCGCAGCCCCCGGCCTCTCCATTGCGACATAAAAGCCAAGCACACATCTCGTAGCAACGTCGAGAGCCACAGACAGCCACGGTCGACCGATAATCTGTCCATCCAGTTCGCTAACGAGCAGGATGCCCGCTTGCGTGTGATCAACCTGCACGATATCTAACGGATGTCGGACCTGGAATGTGCCAGGGGCAACTGCAGCGTTCGGGAGCACAGCTCGTGCCAAAGCATCCTGCTCGCGATAGGAGAGCCACCGTCGAGCAATTGTTGACCTGCGTGGAGGCGATAGACCTGCAACGCTGCAGCGACGTTTCACCTCAAGTACAAGATCAGTTGCAGGATGCGCAAGGTGTCGCTGATCAGGGAGCCATTCGTGCACGGCCTCGTCGATGACGCATTCGACGGCGGCGTCCAGTCTGCCCCCGGTCGCCCTACCCGGCTGCCTTGGCTCTAATGTGCTGGCGACCGGATCTGCGAGGAAACGTCGACGCAGGCGATATACGGTGGTGCAGTGAACGCCTAATAGCTGTGCTGCTCGTTCAGCCTGCTGTCGGGAAAGCACGCCGTTGCCAAGCGGTCGAAGCACGGACGCAATCTTCGCTGCTCGAGCGGCCCGCTCTTCGATTGAAGCCATATGGATCCCTATCAATCCACGCGACACGTGCGCTAGCAGTATTAAAGAACACGTGCAACGTGCTAGCAACGTTAGTGAACATTGGCCAAGTTTCTGTTGCAGAAACGCAACGACTAAGCAGCCGCCAGAAAACTTCAAAAAGTCCCCGTTCGCCGAGGCTTCTTTGAGAATTTCCGCTAGCAACGTTTCTGAACACGGCTAGCGCTAATAATGAACGCCTACAGCAAGCCAGATCGCTCGGGCATCCGCCGCGTCGTTCTTGTTGCGGATGTTGAACGCCTTCACGAATTCCCCTGGCATCAGCTTGACCTGATGCCCCATCTGCACCAGCTTGCGTGCCCAGTGATGCGCTCCGCCGCACGCTTCCATTCCGATAAGGCAAGGGGGCCAGTTCGCGAAATGTTCGAGAAGCGCAGCGCGTCTGATTGGCTTGTTCACAACCTCGCCAGTGTCATGGTCTACGTAATGCACCTGGAAAACAGTCTTTGCAATGTCGATTCCAACTGGTGTCAGATTCATCGCTAGCCTCCGCTTCGCCGTGAAGATCCATGCGATCTTGCGCTATGCGCCCGCTCATGTCGAAGGCCTGCGCCTCACGATGTGGGAGGAAGGCGTCCATACCATTTCTGGTAAGAAGCCCTTACGATGGAGACGCGGGTTGAATGGGATACCCGAGATCCGTCAGTCTTTTGAGCAACCGTTTAACAGTCCCCTGCATGTCGTGTCGATTGAAGTAATCAGGGCCGAGGTCCTTGTATTCCACGCCGTTGCGAAGCATGTGCCACGCGGCAGTGAGCATGGACGCCGCAACAGCGACGATCGCTTTTTTAGCACCGCGCCGCGCTTTGATTCGCAAGAACTGGGCGTGCAGATAGGTGTTTTTTGTGCGAACTGCTGCCCATGCAGCCGTGACCAGTGCAGTCTTTAACCACGTACCGCTCTTGCGGACACGAGTGCTACGGCGTTTGCCCGCACTTTCGTCATTACGCGGGCACAAGCCGGCCCACGATATCAAATGGGCGGGATTGGGGAAGCGCGTCATGTCGACGCCGATCTCGGCTACCAAGACCCGAGCAGTCAAATCCCCAACCCCAGGAATGGTCCTGAGCAGTTGGACGTGCTGCCGGATCGGCGTCAACGCCAGCCCCACTGCGGCATCCAAGTCTGCCAGCGCGCGTTCAAGTGCGTCGATGACTTGCAGATGCAGTCCGAGCATGGCGCGGTGATGGGCGGTGACACGGCCGCTCAGCGCTTCGCGCAGTTCACTGGTCTTTCTGCGGGCGTGGCCCTGAGCCAGCGAGGCCAATCGCACCGGGTCATCCTCGCCCGAGACGATGGCCTTGAGCATAGCCCGCCCGCTGTCGCCAAGCACGTCGGACAGTACGCTGGCGAGTTTGAGGTTGGCGTCCTCAAGCACCTTCTGGATGCGCAGACAATGCTGGGCGATTTCGCGGGCCAGTTGCTTACGCGTGCGTGTCAGATCGCGCAACTCCTGAATCGCGGCAGGTGGCACGAAGCTCGAGCGGATCAACCCGTGTGCGAGCAGGTCCGCGATCCACATCGCATCGTTGACATCCGTTTTGCGGCCAGGCACGTTCCGGATGTGTGCGGCATTACCAAGCACCAACTCGAAAGAATCCTCGAGTACGTGCCAGACGGGTTTCCAATACACGCCAGTGGCTTCCATTGCTACATGGGTGCAGAGATGGCTTGCCGACGCGCCGCCCGCCTGGTACACGCGACTATTCGGAAGAGATCGGCATTTGCCGCTGAAGAATGTTCTCGAAGCCAGGGGCGAAAAACTGCTTGTGCCGACGTCCATGTCAGCGTGTTCACACCGGTATCGGTGACGGGCGTCCCTGCTCGACGACACAGCGCACGCGCTCCCAGGCATCGGCATAGCGATGCGCAGGGGCGATCAATAATTGTGTGTCGTGGAACGTCACCATTTCCTCGATTGCTACCCGCTCATCGGCCAAGAGCATCCATGGCTGCCCTTGCTCGACGCGTTGCATGCATTGCTCCAGCGCCTCTTCGGCACGCTTGTATAAGCCTCGATCGACATCGCCGACCTCGATATCACGCAAGAAGAATGCGATGTAGATGGTACCGAGCAATGTCATGAACTGGTCACCGCTTCCGTGACCTGAACTCATTGCCGCAAGCGCAAGGTGAAATCTCAGCGATAAACGTCGCACGTCTACCGAAGGCAGCGGAAGCAGCATGGATTTCGTGAGTGGTCGCCGGTTGCGTCGAGAAGGGTGACTCATGTTGGATCTGTCGAGAATTGGCCGATTTCTGTCGTTTGCCATCGATACGGCGGAACGACACGAACCCGCTCAGTTGTCTTGGCCTGCGTGGGCGGCGTGTCGCCGGCTAGCCACCAGCTGTTCGGACCATCAGCTGAAGAACGCGGCATCACAAATGAGAATGACGAATGAAGGAAGAATGGAACTATACGAGCGATGTGCTGCAGCTTGTGCCGCCGCCGACACGCAACATTGCTGCGTACGAGCGGACGAATCCCGTCGCTGTTGGCCGGCCAGCGAAGGGCACCGCCGAGGTAGCGTTTTGAAGCGCCTTCCGCGAGCAATGACAATCTGTCATCCTAGGGAAGAACCCTTGCCATATAAGAGTCCGCGCGTCGGGGAACCTGCACCGGAGGCGCAATTGCCCTGCACTATTTTGGTAAATAGGTCAGCGTTCCGAAAGAGGTCCGACTCAACGCGCCAGCCGGGCCGGCGCGCTTACGCTCATCGCCGGCCGATCAGCAACCCGATCAACACACCCACTCCGAGCGCAGTTGCCGCCGTTGTCCAGGGGCGATCGTGCACGTACTCGTCCGCGATACGAGCGGTCCTCTTTCCCTTCTCGACGACAATCACCTGCGCTTCCGTCGCCCTCTTCTTGACATGATTGAGTCGACCGCGAAGCACCTCTCGCACGCTTTTGTCATCGAAAGCGTCGACGCCTTCATGATCCGCATCGTTCGCTTCCCGCTCCGTTGCAACTTGCATATTTGCCGACGTCGTCATCACGATCTCCATTTGATTCATTGCATCCCGATGTTATTTCGAGCGTACATGCCCGCCTTGTCGCCTCGGAGTCCTCCCACACAATCTGGGATCGGCGTTCGGATAGCGCGCCCGGCTGCCCATTCGGCGTTCCTCCGGATCCGAAATCGCTATTTGTCGCCAACGCACTGTGATTTGAAATCCGTACGGACAACGTACCCAACCGAATTTCCGACGGCAATAGATATGCGCATTTCGACTAACCCGATGACGTCTGTCATGCCGATGAGCCAGCACCGAGTGCATCACGCACCCACTCGACGCACCTCGATCTCCACGCCGAGGGATCCTCCGCTTCCCGGCCTGCTGCACCCTCTGACTGGAGGTGCGCCGCGATAGTCCATGCAGACCGCCAACTTCACGTATTGTTCGTTGGGGAACCCGGGCGATATTTTCAAGCGCAACGATAGCCATTCCCCGACCTAACTGCCGGAGTGATCCGCCCCAACCACCTCCCTGGTGAAGGCGACCAGGAGCTCGCCGAGCCGCACCGGCTGCTCCTGCTGGATCCAGTGACCAGCGCCGTCGATCAGCTCGATGCCTCCCATTTTCGTCGTCGCCTTCGTCCTCATCAGATCGAGCGCGCCCGGCGCCGAATACGTACCCCAATCGCGCTTGCCGCCAATGAAGAGCGACGGGACATCGATCGTCTTGCCCGAAAACAAGCGCAACTCGGCGTTCAGGTCAGGATCGGAAAAGACGCGATAAGCCTGCAGGGCGCCTTGAAACCCCGTGCGGTCATACTCCTCCGTGTACACCCGAAGTTCCGACTCGGTGAGCCATTTGCTGGCCAGGACCTCGGCGGCAGAAGGTTGGAATGGAGCGACGGTCTCGGGCATCGTCTTGCCGAGATCCATGACGTAATAGGTGGGCATTTGCGCGAGCTCTGCGGCAGTTGGCGCCTTCAACGGATGCGGCTTGTTTCCCGGCCAGTCGGCGCTCTTGACGTAGAAAAATGCACGTAGAAACGCATGCAAGCCTTGAGGGGGGTGCCACATGTCATGGTTCGCCTCCCGTGTGCTCAGGTATTGCTGGTAATACGCTCTCGGCGGGTCGAGCGCCGCCAGCGCAGCCGCCAACTTTTGATTGCCCGTGTTCGGTTGAACCGGCGATGTGTCGCTTTCCGCAATGTTGAACGGAAGCGTCGGTGGGCCGGGGAACGGTGCGCTCATCAGCACCACCGAGGGGAAGACGTCAGGTCGGGCTAGCGCACAATAGGCCGCGACGGGCGAGCCGAGGTCGTGCCCGACAAGCATTGCCGTACGCCGATGCCCCAACGCCAGAACCAATCCGAGCGCGTCACGCGTCATGTTCAAAAAGCTGAAGGGCGCTAGCGGGGCCTCATAGTTGTTCATCCAACCGGTGGTGCGTCCAAAACCCCGCTGGTCGGGTGCCACGACGTGGTAGCCGGCGTCAGCCAGAATCGGGATCAGGTGTCGCCACCCGTAAGCCAAATCGGGAAAACCGTGCAGAAGCAGTGCGAGCGGCCGGCCGGGGTTCTCGTAGCCCGCCTCGAGAATATGGACATCGAGGCCGTTGACCCCGTGGATCATGCGCGAGCGGACCCTCTTCGGAAGCGTTCCATCGCCATATGTTGATGTGGACAAGTCAATTCCTCCCATGGGGTTTGCGCGGGCGGGTCGAATCAACGAGGCAAACAGGCTGACCGCGCCCATCGCCAGAAAGGCTCGGCGCGACGCCGATGGCCTGAAGCGAAGTGGGCGACTCATGACGGTACGCCACGTCCCCGTGCAAGCGCTGTATTCAGCTTCAGCGAAAACGCACGCGACGAACAATCCGCGCAGTTGCCGGGCAATCGAGGGCGATCAGCCCCAACAAGAAGGCGCGCTGCATACGGTGAGCGAGGAAACCCGCACGCTTCACCTTCGGTTTCAGCTATTCCTGCCGCCATCCGGGCAGGCTGCGTATCACGGAACGAACCTTCCTGACTTGCGATCGGGTCGAGGGGCATAGCCGGGCTCCTGGTATGGCGATCACCATACTATGCCAATTGCCATAGTATTATCAAGCGAAACGTGCTATGTTCGCCGCATGCCACGTAAGACTGACGCCCGCGCTCGCGCGATTGCCACCGCCCAACGACTGTTTCGCATCCAGGGCTACACTGCGACGGGATTGACCCAGATCCTTGAAGAAAGCGGTGCGCCAAAAGGATCGTTCTACTTTCACTTTCCACGCGGCAAGGCACAACTCGCAGAAGAAGCAATCGATGATTACATTGCGAATCGAATTGCTGTATTGCGGGAGATCTCGTCGAATACGACGGGTGATGCTCTGGATTTTGTTCATCAGATTTTCAAGGCATTCGCGGCCGAAATGGTCGCCTCTGATTTCCAGTACGGATGTCTGATGCAAAATCTGGCGAATGAGCTGCCCGCGCTCGACGCCGAGCTGACCAAACGGGTAGCGCGCGGATTTGTCGAGTCGACCGAGATCATTGCGGAGCATTTCATGGGGTGCGATTTCGCTCCCACGCACGCGTCCTCTACCGCAGCCGCATTGGTAGCCGCGCTCGAAGGCGCGCGGACGATCGCCCGCCTGGAACGCACGCCAGCTATATTCGAGTCGCTGGCACAGGTGAGCGTGCAAAGGTGGGCCGATCCCGAGAGGTGATCCGGTCCAATGTTCTCGGTCGGACGAAATTGGCCGGGAGCAGGCGGACGCAGTTGACCTCGAATATCCCCCATCACCGCTTTTCCAGCATAGGTGACCGAGCTTGGGACAGAGAGCGTCCTGTCTGAACTCAGCGCTTCGGCCGGCCGCGCGGTGGGCAGGGAATCGGCCCAGAAATCAGGACGTTACCGCCGGAACCCTTGCTCCACGGCGCGAATTGACAAATTTAATGCGGACGTCGGCGAATTGACGACATTCTTTTGATGAGGCCGTCAATAAAGTCGTCAATTCGCAGCCCGGAGGCCTTGATCCATGGGAATTCCTGAGTGACGGAATTATTTTGCTCTACGGCAGGGTCATGTCAGATCCCCGCCGTTCGCAGCCACGAGAAGCGCCGCACGGCAGCGCCGACCCCAGCGCTGCATGCGATCAGCGTCCCGGCGCTGGCCAGCAGATGCGCGAGCACCACACCAAACGTGTCGTGTGTGGTCGGCCACTGCTGCAGCTTCCAGCCGAGATCAAAGTTGAGCCACGCCAGCCCGCCCACCAGCGCGATGAAACGGCCCGGCGCGTCGAGCGCGAGCCGTAGACCGAAGCAAAGTTGTCAACGTTTGCGAAGTAAAAATGTCACTTCAGAGGTTGACAACGACGCGGAATCGGGGAATTTCCAAGGAATCATAGGCTTGCATAGCGCGAAATAAATTCGTCACCGCGCGTGGTGTCGCGAAGACCGGCGTCAATTCCCCACAGCGCCGGCTGTCGCTGTCACGCAATGTACAGCCCTCGGGTTTGATCAGATGATCGTTGATCGCGCGCGCAACTTTCGGATCTGCGTCCTATCCCAGGTGACGTTCGTAATAGCGTCGCGTCAACCTCTTACGGTACTCTGACTTCATCGGGCGAGCCCTGTCTGGCGACCAATCGCCGCCTCCGTAACTGCCACCACAGATCGCGCATCGATACGGCGACTCGAGCAGGCGAACATTCACGACGTAGGGGCCTCATAACCGCAGCGGCGGCACGCGGTTTCCAACTGCCGATAATGCGCCGGACAGGTGTTGAATTTCAGCATCTGGTGCACCACGCTATGGTAGCCGCGCGCAATGCAGCTGCGACAGTGACGAAAAAGTGAGCTGTACTGGCGCCGCTGACTCGGGTGCAGGAGCCCGATCTCGAGGGACGCATAAGGAATGCCGAGGACGCTGTGTAGTCGCGCAACGCTGACGCCCTCCAGTTGCGGTATTACGCCCTCGTACGGATCGATGGCGGGACCCATCGCCCGTGCCACAATATTCCCAGGCGATGCATTTACCTTCTCGAACTTCCACAAAATCAATACGAGTGATTCGCAGGGATCCAGCCAGCGCTTGTTGAATACGTAACCTATCGACGGTGTAAGCTTTTGTTCGTCGAGCGTCAGAATCGGCAGGCGCGGCGGCTGAAGCAACGCTCCGCTACGCGGTGGCGAGAACGTGGCCGGTCGCATGGCGAGACTGAATGTAACCACATTGACGCGCCGCGTGCGTCCACAAGGTCGGCTCGGGACAGTAACCCGGCACATCCATTAATTCGCTCTCCTTCAAAACGATTTCGACTGCACGTGCGAACGACTCCATCGGAATCTCGAGACGGCCCGGGAGACTGGCCTTGTGGTGGGCTGCCTCAAACGCCCGCCAGAGTTCACCCGCGTCGTCGAGCAAGCGATACCCGGCGTCGAAAGCCTGCGGCAAATAGAATCGCGTAAAACTCCAGTCGCTCGTCTCCGGATACGCAGTCTGGTCGTAACCGTTCAGACAAGTCGCGACATCGTCGACGTTGCGAATCCCGTAAGACGACAGATCCTCCACCATAAGGCGTGCGACGATCTGCGTCTTGCCAGCAATCTGCATGGCCGTCTTCTGGGACAGCAGTTCCTGTTGGCCAACGAGAAACGTGAACAACTTGATTTGATGGCGATCGAGCGCATCGTGAACGTCACGCAACCATTCGTACTCGTTTTCGTTGTATCTCTGCGCCTCGTCGCAAAACAGCAGCACAGTACCGCTGCCGGCCCGGGCGGCCGCTTCGCGAATGCACAACGTCAAACGCATGCGTTTGGCCGAACCGACGCCTGCGTTTGGGTTATGGTCTCCGAGCGCCTCGAGCAGGTTCACGAAGAATGGACCTTCGGCGTGTCGCGGCTTGTGTTCGCACGGCGCGTAGTAGCTGGTGATTTTCGGCAGATCTCGGGCCAGCAGCAATCGCAGATATTCGATTGCACGGGTCTTGCCAATGCGCGGCGGTCCATAGATAAGTGCGCCCATGATGCGATAACGCAAACATTTCGTGACAAGATCGTAGAATGCCTCGATGGCCGGCGTAGCGATCCGGTAATTGCCGGTCGCCAAGGGATGCAACGCCGGATCGATGGGACGTGGAACCTCGACTGACATTGTGTTCTCCTCTCGGAAACGTTGGATCAACCTACCTGACCAGTGCCGATCTTCAGCTTGCGCGGATGCGCACGTACCTCTGGGACTTCGGGCCGCACTACACTGGTAGCCGGGTACGCTACGGCGATCGACGTGGAGATCGATGTCGACACCGGTCCCGGCGGCGTCCGAACGAGCGGCGCGGCCGCCAGAATGCGAGCTGCTTGCGCCAAATCGGACGCGGCTCGGCGGGTTTTCCCCGCTTGCTCGAGCTTGGCGCGGATGTACTTCTCGATCCCGCTGGCATCCAGTGATGCCCGCAGACGCTTGCGGCTTTGGGCCTTGCGAATCTCCTGTCGCAAGGTCAGGTTGTGCGGCACGACGTGCCACGCACCTTGCGCGTCGAGGACACCTAATTCGGTGCCGTCGAGCAGGAACGCGCGGACACTCCGCAAGTCGTCCGCATTCAGGTAGACGAGCAGCTGCTTACCGATGAGCCCAGTGCTGCAAGCCAGTACGGAACTCGAATACCGCACACCGTAGAGGTTGATATGCGGTCGGGTACCCTGATTCAGATAGGCGTGGACACGACAGCGCTTCGCCGACTGCATCAGCCACAGCGTGCGACGGCGGGGCTCCGGCAACCAGTTCACGAGCGTGTGTTTGCCACGGACGAAGGATTCCATTGCCTCGAGCGGCGTGACGTTGTTGAGTCCAGTGTGCGGCGCGCCGTTGTAACTCCCAATCGCATATTCAACCAACTCTTCGAGCTCGTCGAAGGACACGAACAGGCGCAGATTGCCCTTTGGGTCCGACAACGCGCGACGCAGATCCCGAGGATGGCTGCCAGTGTAGCCCGGCAAACGCGAGGACAACCGACTGGCGATCGTGCCGAAGAACCGCTCGATGTAAGGGCGCTGATCCGGACTGTGCTTCGGTCCGGCCGCGACCTGACAGCCAACGAACTCGCATAAGGCGGCCAGTGTCTCGGTCGCGAGATTCGCCTTCGCGTTGTCGAGCTTGATGTGCTCCCAAGTCACGTAGGCGAGCTCCGGCATGCGTTGAGACGGGTAGCCATCCATGGGACCGTGGCCGAGTTCGGGAATCGTGAAGGACCGGGCCCGATGCGGCTCGAGTACTGCTTCGATCACTTTGATGACGTCGTAGCGACTGTATTCGCGCGCCAGGACGAGGTGATGCCCGAGCACCGCGCGTGTGCAAACGTCAATGATCACCAGCAACCAGACGCGTTCGATTTCGAACTCGTGCGTAAAACCGAGCGGATCGAGCATCACGACCTTGAGACGGATATCGAGCCGGTGTCCGTCGAATTCAACGACCTGGTAGGGGCGTGTCGCGACGGGCGCAGCGAAATCATCGCTGCGCGGCAGGCCTTTCAGATGCGTCGCGCCGGCGGCACGCGCAGCGGTGCCGAATCCGCTCAGCAGTTCGCTTTTCACGCGGGCCGAGAGCGAGCGGATCGCGTGGCTCGCCGTATTGAACGGATAGTCGACAGCCACGAGGCCGCACTGACGACATTGCTGCAGAAAGCCCGCATGCAGTCCTTGCAGGCCGCGTAGGCGTGTGCGCAATTCTCCGCCGGTACGGATCTCGATCAACGCGACGCAGTGCTGCTTGATTTGCAACCGCAGCCACGCCGCGAGCACCGGGAAACGCTCAAGCAGTTGCGACAACGCGCCGACGGCGCCGCGGCTTCCGCGTTCGCCGTTCAGTTTCACCGGACTCAAGCGGACGTAATCGGCAACGCGTGAGTGCAAGATCAGCGCGCGAAAGCCGCAGAGGCGCCCGTCTGGATGTGCTGTGAGTGCGCGCTCGAGCAGGCGATAAAGTTGTCGTCGGTTGACGCCCGTGCTCTGCTCGATCTCCTTGATCGGCGCGCCGCGCGCATACTGCTCGATCGCTGTCGTACGCGCCCGGATCGATTCCCGTTCGGCAGCATCGAACTCGGTCCACGCGACGGTCGGCCAGGTCGACGGATCCAGCGTTTGAAATTCCGCCTTGCGACGTGCCATCATGTCGCCTCGGTTGCGGCGAAGCGCGTCAGCAACGACAGCGGCTCGG
This sequence comes from Burkholderia sp. HAN2018, assembly GCF_024704855.1. Lineage (NCBI taxonomy): Bacteria > Pseudomonadati > Pseudomonadota > Betaproteobacteria > Burkholderiales > Burkholderiaceae > Burkholderia > Burkholderia sp. HAN2018. The sequence goes on from NZ_QOBB01000179.1 coordinate 14,707, forward strand.
TACGCAGGTCAACCGCGTCGACGTGCCCTGCATGCAAGAGCCCGAAAACCGCCGCACGGACCAGCGCCGGATCGCCGACCGAGAACTCGCGCTCGATCTCGAGCAAGGTATGCGGTATCGTCACGAAAATTTCGACTGCGCGTAGGAGCGAAGACGAGACCAACCCGCGCGCCGCGACCAGACAGGGCAACATGTGCCGCCAATTATCGATCTAGGCGCGCGCGGCCGCGAGGTCGGTTGATGTCACCAAACGGATGGGTATGCCCTTGAGTTCGTCATCAGGGCGCGCAGCTGGTTGCGGCTTTTCCGCTAGCGAATCGGACAGGATGACCAACTCTTCGCGGTTGGCATAGCGGACCCAAAAATCGGCGAGGTAGCGCTGTCCGCTGAGCTGCGCGTAACCCGGCCGCTCGCAAAACGATTGGACCGCCGGATCCGCTTCGATCAGCAGCCACAGTTCAGGCGCGCCGCGTTGGAACAGCGTCAGTCGGCGATTGAGTTTGAGGCTGAAGGCGTCCAGCCGGGGTGCACCGCGCGGGCGCGGCGTCGTAACCGGCCGCATCGCGTGCCGGGAATCGTCCATAAGATCAGAGCCTTACGGTCGGGCTTCGAAGTCTATGACGGGAGTTGACAAATTTAATCCGGACATATGCGAATTGACGACATTATTTTGGTGAGACTGTCAATAAAGTCGTCTACATGAACGCCCCCCTTTGCGCCGGACTTTCGAGTCTTCGAAAAACAGGATGGGCTGCAGCTCTACATTCGGCCTTGTTGTGACCTGCCCCCTGCAAACAGGGCCAGCTGGAGTCTAGTAAAGTTCGTTTTCGGAGAAGAAGACGAACATGAAGAAGCGCTTTACGGAACAGCAAATCATCGGGTTTCTGAAGGAAGCCGAAGCCGGTATGGCAGTCAAGGAAC
>NZ_QOBB01000180.1:0-15540 GCF_024704855.1 Burkholderia sp. HAN2018
CGCGGCACGGCCCGCGCGGCGGGCGGCGCGCGCATCGCGACGTGAATGCATGGCGGGCGGCGCGACGCGCACGCCCGCCCCGTCACCACGCCTGCCGGTAAATCTCCAGCGCATCGGCCTCCGTCACCTCGCGCGGATTGTTCACCAGCAGGCGCGTCTGCAGCATCGCGTCCGACGCCATCCTCGGCAGGTCGCCCTCTCCGATACCGACCTCGCGCAGCGTGCGCGGAATGCCCGTCGCGGCGATCAGCCGGTCGATCTCGCCGATCAGCGCGTGCGTACGCGCTTCGTCGCTGCCCGTCGCCGACGGCGCGACGATCGCCGCGAGTTCCGCATACAGCGGTGCGGCGGCCGGCGCGTTGAAACGCAGCACGTGCGGCAGCACGAGCGCATTCGACAGCCCGTGCGGCACATGGAAGATCCCGCCGACCGGATAGGCCAGCGCATGCACGGCCGCGACCGGCGCATTCGCGAACGCCTGCCCCGCGAACATCGCGCCGACCAGCATCGCCTCGCGCGCGTGGCGGTCGTGGCCGTCGTCGCACGCCGCGAGCAGGTTGCGCGACAGCAGCGTCAGCGCGTGCACGGCGAGCATGTCAGATACCGGGTTCTTCAGCCGCGCGGACGTGTAGGCCTCGATCGCATGCACCATCGCGTCGATGCCCGTCGCGGCCGTCGCCGCGCGCGGCAGGCCGAGCGTCAGTTCGGCGTCGAGGATCGCGACGTCGGCGAACAGGTGCGGCGACACGACGCCCATCTTGCGCGCCTCGCCGACCGTGACGATCGACACGGCCGTCACTTCGGAGCCCGTGCCGGCCGTCGTCGGCATCTGCACGAGCGGCAGCCGCGCGCTCGTGACCTTGTCGACGCCGTACATGTCGGCCAGCGCCTGCTGCCCGGGCACGAGCACCGCGATCAGCTTCGCGACGTCCATCGACGATCCGCCGCCCAGGCCGAGCACGATCTCCGCATCGGCCGCGACGGCCCGCTCGGTCGCGTCGAGCACCACGTGCTCGGGCGGATCGGCGATCACGTCGTCGATCACGGTGACCTGCCAGCCGTGCGCGGCGAGGCTCTCCAGCGCCGGCGCGAGCACGCCGCTGCGATGCAGGAACGCATCGGTGACGACGCACAGCCGCACGAGCGCCGGAAAGCGTTCACGCAACAACGCGCCGAGCCGGCGCGCGGCGCCGAATTCGACGACCTGCGTCGGCACGGTGCGGAATTGAAACGGGTTCATCAGGCACCTCCCGGCGACGTCGCCGTGCCGGTGTCCGGCTGCACCATGAAGCGCAACACGTCGCGGCGATCGAGCAACGGAAAGATCGCGCCGACACCGATCCGCTGGAAATGCGGCGTATCCCGATGCACGTCGAGGCCGTCCGCATAGCGGTAGCGTTCGAGGATCACGATGTGGTCGGGGTTCTCCGCCGACCGGAAATACGCGTAGTCGAGGTTCTGCGGCTCGGTGCGCGTCGCCGGCGCGAGTTCCGCGAGCAGTTCGATCACGCGGTCGCCGTTGCCCGGTTTGGCGAAGAAATGCGCGATGACCTGAAGGTAGGGTTCGTTCATGTTGCGCTCCGTGTTCGACTGGGGGCCGTCACGACGGGGACGCACACGATGCGCGGCGAACCGGGGGATTCGAACGCGACGGCGCAACGCCGTGTCACTGGCTTGTCGTCGCATTGTATTGAATCCGCACGGTCTTCGCAGAGCCGGCATCGGGCCGCAAAAAGCCCGGCGAAACCCGTGCCCCGTTCACGGCACGGCGGATCGCAACGGGCCGCCACCCGCGCGCTGCATCGCCGCAACGATTACCACGGCACCGTCCGCCCCAGATAGTCGAGATACTCGAGCCCCGGGCGCGCTCGCTTGGCGACCAGCACGTCGACGAGGCTCGGCACGCTTTCCTCGATCGTCAGGCGCGCATCCGGCCCGCCCAGCTCCGTGCGGACCCAGCCGGGTGCCATCAGCACCATCGCACGCCGCGTATCGGCCTGGCGCGCCGCGAAGCTGCGCATGAACTGGTTCAGCGCGGCCTTGCTGCCGCGATAGACCTCGCGCATCCCGCTGACGTTGTTCGCGACGCTGCCCTGCCCCGACGACATCGCACCGATCAGGCCGCCCGCGGTCACGCGATCCTGCAGCGTCTCGATCACGCGCATCGGCGCCAACGCATTCGTGACCATCACGCGCACGAACTCGTCGGTCGTCACTTCGCCGATCGTTTCGGTCGGCTCGTTCGTCGTTCCCGCATTCACGAACAGCATGTCGAAGCGCCGGCCCGACAGCCGCTCGCGTAGCGCCGCCAGTTGCGCCGGCTCGCAGATGTCGAGCGTCTCGATGTCGAGCCGGCCGTCGAACCGGTCGGCGAGGTCGTGCAGCCGCGTGCGCCCCGCTCCTTCCCGCACGGTGCCCGTGACGCTCCAGCCCTTGCTCAGGAATTGCTCCGCCATCGCGAGCCCGAGGCCGCGCGAGGCCGCGACGAGCAGGATCGTCGGTGCGTTTTTACTCGATACAGTCGATTGCATGATGTCCACCTTTGCCGGGTTGCGTCATGCAGCCACTATAGGTGCGCATCCAGACAGGCGCCAGACGCACCCGACTCAAACCATAGTTGCATCAAACGCCATGTCACATCGTGCGGTGGCGTATCCTGTCGCCATGGAAGACATCGATCTGAACCTCGTCACCGCGCTCGACGTGCTGCTGTCGGAAGGCAGCGTCACCGGCGCCGCGCGCCGGCTCGGCCTGAGCACGTCCGCGATGAGCCGCACGCTCACGCGGCTGCGGGTGTCCACCGGCGATCAGCTGCTCGTGCGCGCCGGGCGCAAGCTCGTGCCGACGCCGCACGCAGCCGCGTTGCGCGACCGCGTGCACGCGATCGCAACCGATGCGCGCGCGGTGCTGCGGCCGGCGACGGCCGACGTGGATCTGGCGACGCACGCGTCCACGTTCACCATCCGCGCGGCCGCATCGTTCATGGAAATGCTGTCCGGCCCGGTGGTCGCCGCACTCGGCGAAATCGCGCCGCAGGTGCGCGTCCGCTTCGTCCCGAAGCCCGACCGCGATCCGCAAGCGCTGCGCGACGGCGCCGTCGATCTGGAAATCGGCAAACGCGGCGACGATGCCCCCGAACTGCACACACGCATGCTGTTCCACGACTGGCACGTCGCGGTGGCACGCGCCGGGCATCCGCTGTTCGCATCGGGCAGGATCACACCCGCGCGTTATGCGGCCTGCCGTCAGGTGATCGCGTCGCAGCTCGGCGATTTCGGCGGGCCGGCCGACGACCCGACTGACGGGGCTGGCCCGGGCGACGCCGTGCGCGTCGTCGTACCGGGCTACCCGGATGCGATGCGTGTCGCGGCCAGCACCGACCTGATCGCGCTCGTGCCGCGCTCGAGCCTCGGCAACGCATTCTCGCCGGGGCTCACGGACGCCCTCGGGCTGCGCAGCTTCGAGATCCCGGTGCGCCTGCCCGGGATCCTCGTTTCCGCGCTGTGGCATCCGCGCATGCACGGCGACCCCGTGCATCGCCGCCTGCGCGATGCGGTCATCGCCGTCTGCCAGCGCGCGTATCCGGATACCCGCACACCCCACACATCACGCCCGCCGGCGCGGCGCACCGGCCCGCGCGCCGCAGGCTGACACGCGGCTCAGACCAGCCGGCCGCCGCCGTCGATGTGCAGGATCTCGCCGTTCATGAAGCCGTTGCCCAGCAGGAACGCGATCGCCTCCCCCACTTCATCGGCGCGCCCGACCCGGCCGCCTGGCAAAACCGACGCCGCACCCGCGAGAATCGTGTCGCGCGCTTCCGCGCCGAACGCGTCGTACAGCGGCGTCTCGACGAATCCGGGCGCGACGACGTTCACGCGAATCGGCTTCAGTTCCAGCGCGAGCGACTGCGCCAGCGCCTCGACGCCGCGCACGGCGGCGGCTATGACGGACGTGCCGTGCGCGGACGGACGATCCGACAGTTGCCCGCCGGTCAGCACGATCGAGCCGGTCGCCGGCATCAGCGGCAACGCGGCCCGGATCGCGTAGACCGGCCCGGCGATACGTTCCTGCAGCGCGGCGAGCAGCTGATCGGGATCGGTCTCGTTCAGCTTGCCCGCAATGAACCGGCCGGCCGTGACGACCAGGTGATCGACGCGCGTGAGCGAGTCGAATACGGCCTGCACCGCCTGCCGGTCCGCGATGTCGGCCACCGCGATGCGCGCGCCGCCGATCGCTTGCGCGGCGGCCTCGAGCTTCGCGCGGGTCCGGCCGACCAACGTGACGCTCGCGCCTTTCGCCTTCGCGGCGGCCGCGGCCTCGAGACCGATTCCGGAGCTGCCGCCGAATACCACGACGTGCGCACCGTCCAGTGCCGAAGATTGCGTTGCCTCGTTCATGTCGACTCCTCGTCAGGGATTGAAGGTTCGCGAACGTTAGGTCATTCTCCATTGCGCAGGAACGTGGGAGACTTGAATAAGGTTCATTCCCCGAAGGAATAAGATGGAATCGCTGCGATCCATGCGCGTGTTCGTCCGCGCCATCGAGCTCGGCAATTTCTCGGCGGTCGCGCGCGAGGAAGGCACCGGCCAGCCGACGATCAGCAAGATCGTCGCCGCGTTCGAAAAGGAACTGGGCGTCCGCCTGCTCGAACGCTCGACCACGAGCCTCGCGCCCACCGACGAAGGCCGCCGGTTCTACGATCGCTGCAAGCGCGTGATCGACGAATACGCGAGCGCGGTGGCCGAGGTGCGCGGGCAAACGGTGCGGCCGGTCGGCAAGCTGGTCGTCAATGCGCCGATGGGGCTGGGCGAGCTGAGGCTGAACGCGCTCGTGCTCGAATTCCTCGCCGCATGGCCGGAGATCGAGGTCGAGCTGCAATTGACCGACCGTGTGATCGACCTGGTCGAAGAAGGCGTCGACGTCGCCATCCGCCTCGGCCATCTGCTGCCGCCGGATGCCGTGGCGCGCCCCATCGCGTCGTCGCCCCGCCTGCTGGTCGCCACGCCGAAGTACGTCGCGCAGGCACCGAGGCTCCGCCGGCCGGAAGACCTGGCGCGGCACGAGTACGTCGGCTACGCACGCGCGGACATCGGCAACGAACTGGCATTCGCCCGCGGCGACGAGCAGGTCGCCGTTCCGGTGCGCGGCCGGTATCGCGTGAACAGCTCGATGGCGCTGCGGGAATGCTTTCTCGCCGGGAACGCGGTGGGCAGCGGGCCGGCGTGGCTGGTTCAGGACCTGATCGACAGCGGGCAGCTCGTCCGGTTGCTGCCGAAGTGGGACATGGTGCCGCCGCATGCGCTGCACCTCGTGTATGCGTCGCGCCGGTATCTGCCGCTCAGGACCCGGACGTTCCTGCAGTTCATGGAGCAGCGGATTCCTGGGCTGCCCGGGTTCCATGCGACGACCGCCGCGACCGCCAACCCGGCCGCGCGCGCATCGCGGCAGCCCCGCTGACCGGCGGGCGTCGCGGTCACGGCCGGCCGGGCGCCGATCCGCCACCGTTTTCCCGATCCGCCGAATTCCCGCTATTGCGGCGCCCCCCGGCGGCGGCGGCAGGCCGTTCGGCTAAAATGCCGCACTTTCCACCTTGTCCGGCCCGCTCGCCATGCAACCCGCCTCCTCCGCCCAACCCGCCGCCCATGGCGCCGACGCCGCAGATGCGGCCCGCGACCTCGTCTACGGCCCGAACGACCGGCCGGCGCCGATGGTCGCCTTCGTCGCAGCGCTGCAGCACCTGCTGGCGATCATCGTGCCGATCGTCACGCCCGGCCTGCTGATCTGCCAGGCGCTCGGCGTGTCCAGCCGCGATACGACCCTCATCGTGTCGATGTCGCTGGTGATTTCCGGCATCGCCACCTTCGTCCAGTGCAAGCGCTTCGGCCCGCTGGGCGCCGGCCTGCTGATCGTCCAGGGCACCAGCTTCAACTTCGTCGGCCCGCTGATCGCCGGCGGCAGCCTGATGGTCAAGCAAGGCACGCCGGTCGAAACCGTGATGGCCGCGATCTTCGGCGTCGTGATTGCGGGGTCGTTCGTCGAAATGGGCGTGTCGCGCATCCTGCCGTTCGTGAAGCGCCTGATCACGCCGCTCGTCACCGGCATCGTCGTGCTGCTGATCGGCCTCACGCTGATCAAGGTCGGCCTCATCAGCATGGGCGGGGGCTTCGGCGCGATGGCCAACGGCACCTTCGCGAGCGCGGAGAACCTGACGCTCTCGGGCCTCGTGCTCGGCACGATCATCCTGCTGAACCGCGTGCCGATCGTGTGGGTGCGCAGCACCGCGCTGGTCATCGCGCTCGTCATCGGTTATCTCGCGGCCGCGTTCCTCGGCCGCCTCGACTTCACCGGCATGCACCAGGCCGCGCTGTTCCAGGTCCCGACGCCGCTGCACTTCGGCATCGGCTTCTCGTGGTCGCTGTTCGTGCCGATGCTGATCATCTACCTCGTCACGTCGCTCGAAGCGATCGGCGACGTCACGGCCACCAGCAAGATCTCGAACGAGCCGGTCGAAGGCCCGGTGTGGATGCAGCGGATCAAGGGCGGCGTACTCGTCAACGGCGCGAACTCGCTGCTGGCCGGTGTGTTCAACACGTTCCCGAGCTCGGTGTTCGCGCAGAACAACGGCGTGATCCAGATCACCGGCGTCGCTAGCCGCCACGTCGGCATCTGGATCGCGGGGATGCTCGTGGTGCTCGGCCTGTTCCCGGTCGTCGCCGGCGTGCTGCAGGCCGTGCCGGAACCCGTGCTCGGCGGCGCGGCGATGGTGATGTTCGGCGCGGTGGCCGCATCGGGCATCAACATCCTCGCGGGCGTCCAGCTCGATCGCCGCGCGCTGCTGATCATCGCGGTGTCGCTCGCGCTCGGCCTCGGCGTGTCGCAGGTGCCGGACATCCTCAACAGCCTGCCGCACGCACTGAAGAACGTGCTGGAATCGGGCGTGGCGACGGGCGGCATCTGCGCGCTCGTGATGAACTGGTTCCTGCCGGAAAAGAAGTAAGCGGATGATCCGCACGACGCGCGGTGCGCCAGACGGGCCGCACCGCGCGTCGTACCGGCCGGCGCCCGCGGCTCTCGTTGCGGGCAACGCGATCGGCGTATCGCCAACCGGCCGATTCCGCTCGCACCACCCGTTGCCCTGATTCCACGCGGCGCCGCGTCACGCCTGGAACCGCCCGTCCGCTATCGCCGGCATCACCGGTTCCCGTACGAACGCGGCATCGGACAATTGCAGCAGCGTACGCACGACAGCCACCACGTCGTGAACCGGCACCAGCCCGCCATCGCAAGGGCGTCCGTCGCGGCACAAGCCACACGTCACACGCCACGAGACGCGCACGCCGAACTACGCTTTCGACGTGCCCCGGGGTTATCGACCCCGTGTCGGCGGCGATCAAAGGTCAAACCCGGTCATGCCGCCTTGGCCGATCGATTTGTGCTGGTTAGAATCACGACATGCCCCGAGTTCCCGCCCCCAACAACACCCCCGAGACGCCCGCCGTCCCCGTCAAGGAACGCGCGACTGTCGTCTGCTACCGCGGTGAACGAGTCCTGCTCGTCGCCCGCGCGGCGTCGCGCTGGGCCCTTCCCGGCGGCACGATCAAGCGCGGGGAATCGCCGCTCGAAGCCGCGCATCGCGAGTTGTCCGAAGAAACCGGCATAACCGGCCAGACGCTCGTCTATTCGATGCAGTTCACCGGGCTCGCAAAGATCCATCACGTGTTCTTCGCGGAAGTCGGCCCGGACCAGACGCCGCAAGCGAACAACGAGATCGAGAAATGCAAGTGGTTTCCGATCGACGGCGTCGACGGATTGCGCGCAAGCATTCCGACGAAGCGAATCGTCGAACTCGTCCATCAACACGAAATCCGCAAGGCGTAGCGCGCGACGGACGAGCGCATGCCCCGGCCGGCGGCCGGCTCGCGTCGCTGTTCGTGAACCCGCGACGCGCGACCGCTCAGTGCATGCGCTTCCTGCGCAATTCGCGCGTGGAATAGACGACGAGGAAGATGCCCAGCATCGCGGCACCGGACGCCATGAAGTCGTTTGCACTACCCGAACCGTGCAGGGACGTCGGGAATATGCCGAGACTCAATCCTGCGGCCGCGAGAAGCAATCCTGCAGCCACGCCCCAGATCGGCCCGGCGGTCTTGTCGATGTTATTTTTCATGCAGCACCCGTCTACAGTCATTACCTGAACGGTATCGGCAAAGCACGCCGCGTCTACCTTCAGTGATTCCACTATAGCCCGGAAAAAAATCATTGAAGCTTTAGTGCTTCTACCGATCAAGTTTTATCGATCGCGGCCGCCCGGGCGGGCCGATCGGCAATCCGGCTCGGCCGGGCCGACGCCGGCCACCGAAGAACGCATATGCCGCACGCCCATATGCATTCCACGATCGCTTGTTTTACCGCGCAACGTCGCGGCGCTAAGCTCGGAACCCGCCGTCGACTTCCCAATGGCTTTCCCGCCTTCGCCCACCATGCCGAACTCCGCCGAACAGGCCGCCGACTGGCTGCTCTCCGGACTCGAACTGCGCAGCACGCTGTTTCACGTGGGCCGGTATTGCGGCGTCTATCGCGCATCGACGGCCGGCCATCAGCGCGCGAGCTTCCACCTCGTGCTCGAAGGCGCATGCTGGTTGCACCTGCCCGCCCGGAACGGCCGTGCCGCGCAAAGCACGCGCCTCGTCGCCGGCGACGCGGTGTTCCTGATGCACGACATGACGCATTGCCTGACGCCCGACGCGGTTGCGCCGTCCGACGACGAATACACGGTACGGATCGGCACGATGACGCCGCTTGCCGAGCCTGCGTCGTCACCGGGCGACGTCGCGCTGGCATGCGGTTTCTTCGAGTTTCGTTCCGATCTTGGCGACGCGATCGCGGGCCTGATGCCCGATCACCTCCTGGCGCGCCACGACGACGCGAAGCTGGCGGGCGCGCGCACGCTGTTCGACCTGATCCGCACCGAAGCGGCGCGTGCCCAGGATGCACCGTCGCCGCTCGTCAATCGTCTGACGGATGCGCTGTTCTTCTATGCACTGCGTGCCGTCGCGAGCAGCGACGATTTTGCGCCGGGCCTGTGGTCGGTCATGCGGCGCGCCGAATTTACGCCGCTCGTCGGCGCGATCATCGAGAAACCCGGCGACGACTGGACCACGCACACGATGGCCGCGTTTTGCCACATGTCCCGCGCGCGCTTCTGCAAGCAGTTCGCGCAGGCATGCGGACAGCCGCCTGCGCAGTTCCTTGCGCTGCTGCGCATGAAGGTCGCGGCCGAGATGCTGCGGCAGGGGGCATCCACGCTCAGCACGGCCGAGCATGTCGGCTATCAGTCGGAATCCGCCTTTGCGCAGGCATTCAAGCGCGTCACCGGCCTGCCGCCCGGCACCTGCCGCCGCGCCCCGGAGCGCACCGGCGCGACACCCGTGCATTGACGCAAGACAAACGCGCATGAAACAGAGACGGCCGCGCATTGCCGGCTCGACCGGCGCCGCCAACAATGACGGCTTTCCGATCGAGGATGCCATGAGCCGCCTGCCCCTCCAAACCGTCGAAAGCGCGCCCGAAGCCAGCCGCCCGTTTCTCCAGAAGTCGCAAGCCGCCAACGGCTTCCTGCCGAATCTCGTAGCCTCACTCGCCAATGCACCGGTTGCGCTCGAAACGTACCTGACCGTCGGTGAAATCAATTCACGCAGCGGCCTCACGCTGGCCGAGCGCGAAATCGTGCAGATCACCGCCGCCGCCGTTCATGGCTGCGGTTTCTGCGTGGCCGGCCATACGGCCGTCGCGCTGAAGAAGGCGCAATTGCCCGCCGCGCTCGTCGACGAGGTCCGCGCCCAGCGCCCGCTGTCCGACGCGCGCCTCGATGCGGTCGCCACGTTCACACGCGACGTGATCGCGACGCGCGGCGCCGTGTCCGACGAAGCGCTCGCCGCGTTCAAGGCGGCCGGCTACAGCGATGCCGGCGCGCTTGAAGTGGTACTCGGCGTGAGCCTCGCGACGCTTTGCAACTTCGCGAACAACCTGGCGCGCAACGAACTGAATCCGCAGCTCGAAGCGTATCGCTGGGAGCCGACGGCGCGCGCAGCATGACCGCGCCGGCGAGCTCCGATGCGTTCGACGCATGGCTCGAAGCAAATGCCGACGCGCTCGACGTCGACCCGTCGCGGGCGGCGGACATCCTGCCGCAGCTGGTGCGCTCGCGCACCGTCGCCGTCGGTGTGCCGGAGGTCATGGGCGGCACGGGCGGCACGATCGCGGACGCGATCGACACGGTGGCCGGCGTCGCGCAACGCTCATTGACGGCCGCATTCGTGCTGTGGGGGCATCGCACCTTCATCGAATACGTACTGCAGAGCGACAACGACGCGCTCCGTGCGCGCTGGCTGACGCCGCTGCTCGACGGCGAAGTGGCGGGCGCCACCGGTCTTTCGAACGCGATGAAGTATCTGTCCGACATCGAGCCGCTGCAGATGCATGCGGCCCGCAGCGGCAACGCGTTCGTGCTGAACGGCAGCCTGCCGTGGATCACGAACCTGCGGCGCGAAGGCTTCATCGCCGCCGCCGCGTTCGATCACGACGACGGCACGCCGCCGTCCGTCTTCGCGATTCCGCACGACGCGCGGGGCGTCGAGCGCAGCGACGATCTCGACCTGATCGGCCTGCGCGCGAGCAATACGGCCGCGCTGCGCGTGAGCGATACCGTCCTCGACGAATCGTACCGCCTCGCGGCCGACGCACCGACCTGGCTCGCGCGCGTGCGCCCGGCGTTTCTCGGCTTGCAATGCGGGATGTCGATCGGGCTGGCGCGGCGCGCGTTGCTCGCCACGCTGGATGCCAGCGAGCCGTCGCGCGCGTCGATCGGCGAGGAAATTCGCGAACTCGAAACGACGCTCGCCGATCAGGCCGCGCAGTTGAAGCGCGGTGTGCTCGACGGCACCTTCCTCCACGCGCCCGCGACGATGTTCGAACTGCGCATCGCGCTCGTCGAGACCGTCTCGCAGGCGGTCTCGCTCGAAGTGCAAGCGACCGGAGGGCGCGGCTATCTGCGCGGCCAGAGCGGCAGCGCGCGGCGCGTGCGCGAAGCGTCGTTCATCCCGATCGTGACGCCGAGCCTCGTGCAGTTGAAATCGCAGCTCGCGCGGCATCGACGGGCGGCGGCAGCATGACGCAAGGCGCGCACATCGTCGCGAACGGCGTCACGTTGCGGTACGGATCGCGCAGCGTGCTGAACGGCGTCGACCTGTCGGTTGCGCCCGGCGAACTCGTTGCGCTGCTCGGGCCGAGCGGTTGCGGGAAGTCGTCGCTGCTGCGGGCCATCGCCGGCCTGACGAGAACCGCATCCGGCACGATTCGCGTCGATGGCGAGCCCGTCGACGGCCCGCGCCCGGAGGTCGCCCTCGCGTTTCAGGACCCGTGCCTGCTGCCGTGGCTCACGGTCGAGCGGAACGTGGGGTTCGGGCTGACCTTCGCGCGTCAACCGCGCCTGACACGTGCAGACCGCAAGGAACGCGTGACGAACGCATTGGCCGCCGTCGGGCTCGACCATGCACGGCACGCGCTGCCTTCGCAGTTGTCGGGCGGCATGGCACAGCGCGCGGCGCTGGCGCGCTGCCTGGCGCGGGCGCCGCGCGCGCTGCTGCTCGACGAACCGTTCGGCGCGCTCGACGAAGTGACCCGCGCCGACATGCAGCAGCTCCTGATTGCCGCGGTGCGCAACACCGGCGCGTCTGCGCTTCTCGTCACGCACGATATCGACGAAGCGCTGCTCGTCGCCGATCGGATCGTGCTGCTCGGCAAGCGCGGCACGCTGGTCGGACGCTGGACCGTTGAACTGCCGCAGCCGCGGCACACGCAAGTGCGCTCGCTCGGCGAGCTGCGCATCTCCATTCTCCAGGCGCTGCAGAACTCGATTTCGGCAGCCGCCTGAATCCGGCCGATACCCGCGGGGAATCCTCATGTGCAACGTACCGATGTCACGACGCGAATGGCTGAAGCTCGCGTCGCTCTTTACCGTCGCGGGCGCGGCGCCGCTGCTGAAAGCATCCGACGCGCGCGCGGCAGCCGATCCGAATGCGCCCGTGCGCATCGGCTACCTGCCGATCACCGATGCGGCGCCGCTGCTCGTCGCACACAACAACGGCTACTTCGACGCGGCCGGCATCCAGGCGGAGAAGCCGACGCTGCTGCGAAGCTGGGCGCAGCTGGTCGAGGCGTTTCTGTCGGGACAGGTCAACGTCGTGCATCTGCTGTCGCCGATGACCGTGTGGGCGCGCTATGGCAGCAAGGCGCCCGCGAAGGTCGTCGCATGGAATCACGTGAACGGCTCTGCGCTGACGGTTGCGCCCGACATCAACACCGTGGCGGACCTCGCTGGCAAGACGGTTGCGGTGCCGTTCTGGTATTCGGTGCATAACGTCGTGCTGCAGGACCTGCTGCGCGCGCAGGGTCTCGCGCCCGTGCTCAAGCAGTCGGGGCAGCCGGGGCCGAAGGAAGTCAACCTGGTCGTGATGGCACCGTCCGACATGCCGCCCGCGCTGGCGTCGAAAAAGATCGCCGGATATATCGTCGCCGAGCCGTTCAACGCGGCCGCCGAGCAGTTGAACGTCGGCAAGATTCTCCGCTTCACCGGCGACGTGTGGCGCAACCACGCGTGCTGCGTGATCTTCATGCACGAGCAGGACCTGACGCAACGCGCGGCGTGGTCGCAGAAGGTCGTCGATGCGATCGTCAACGCCCAGCTGTGGACGCGCGCCCATCCGCAAGAGGCGGCCAGGCTGCTGTCGAAGGAAGGCCCGAACCGCTACACGCCGCATCCTTCGCAACTGCTCGCACGCGTGCTCGCGCCGCAAGCAGCCGATCAGGGGCGCTATCTCGGCGATCGCGCGATCCAGCACGCGAACTGGGGCGTGAAACGCATCGACTTCCAGCCGTATCCGTATCCGAGCTATACGGAAGAACTCGTGCGCCGGTTGAAGACGACCCAGGTGGAAGGCGCGAGCCAGTTCCTCGCGTCGCTCGACCCGAAACGGGTCGCCGGCGATCTGGTCGACGACCGGTTCGTGAAAAAGAGCATCGAAGCGCTGGGCGGCTTGTCGGCGTTCGGTCAGGATGGCGGCTATGCACGCAAGGAGACGATCGTTGTCTAGCGTGCTCGTTCGGGAAACGTCGGCGGCGGCGCGGCGTCCGGTGCCCGCATCCGCGCATTGGCGCAGCATCGTGCTGGGCGGTGCGGGACTGGCGGCCGCCCTGGCGCTGTGGTGGCTCGCCGTCACGCTGCTCGCGGGCCACAACGCGATGGCCGCGCAGTTCGCGCCGCAGCGTGCGTTCGAAGCGCTGCCGTCGCTCGTCACCGAGGACCAGCTGTTCGTGCATGCGGCGACCAGCCTCAGGCGCATCGCCGTCGGGCTGGCGTGGGCGCTCGTGGTCGGCGTGCCGTTGGGATTCGCGATCGGCCGTCTGCGCTGGCTCGAACGGACGCTGTCGCCGACGCTGCAGTTTCTTCGCATGATCTCGCCGCTTTCGTGGATGCCGCTTGCGGTGATGTCGCTCGGCGTCGGCGATCGAGCGGTGTATTTCCTGCTCGCTTTCGCCGCGGTGTGGCCGCTGGTGATGAGCACCGCATCGGGTGTCGCGCATCTCGACCGGCGCTGGGTCCAGCTTGGCGAAAGCCTTGCCGCCACACGCGCGGAAATGCTCTGGCACGTCTACGTGCCGGGCATCGCCGCGCACGTGCTCACCGGCGTGCGCCTCGCGATCGGCATCTTGTGGATCGTGCTGGTCCCGGCGGAAATGCTCGGCGTGAGCGCGGGGCTCGGCTACCTGATTCTCGACACGCGCGACCGGCTCGCGTATTCGGAGCTGACGGCCGTGATCCTCGTGATCGGCGTGCTCGGTTTCCTGCTCGATCTGGCCGCGCGTGCGGTCGCGGCCCGGCTGTCGAGCGATATGCCGGGGGGTGATCGGTAGATCCGGTGAGTCGGGGATGCGTTGAATGGCGGAAGGCAGCAGACTGCAACCATCACCCGCGGAGACGCGCCAGGTAAGACTCCCGCAGTTATAGATGGCCTCCTACCCACAATGCTACCCACATTTGGCTCAGCGGCAATCTAATCTCGGTCGCAATGCCCTATGGCACATGGACGGCGAGCAGCTTCTCGCCCAAATGCCCCAAAAGTTGCCCTTACGGGCTCGGTTACGTTCGGGATGCTCGCGACAAGCCGCCAAGATGCAGGCATGCGGTCCGACGAGAGATTCCATTACGTCAACTTTAATCAGTGCTCCTGCATTCATGATCTCAGCGGCGACACCCGCACCATTCAATACCTTTTCGCCCCCGCCTCGACTCCCACATCACCCCGCAAGCAGCGCATTCAACACACGCGCATCAGTTTCCCGCTCCAGCGCCAGGCACCTATCGCTCAACGCATCGACCCGCGCGCGCTCGAGCGTCATACCCGCCAGCGCACGAAACTTCGCCAACAGCGCCGCATCGGACAGCGGATTGCGCGGGTCGCCGAGCGCGATCCGTACGTGACGCGATTCCCACCGTCCGTCCGCGCGATACAGGATCACCGTCGGCTCGTCGAGATCGCGTAACGCCGGATCGATCTCGATCGCGATGCGCGCGAGCAGCGCCGTGATGCGCGAATCTGTGCGCCTGTCATCGCGATAAACACCGATCCCCGTGTCGCCGTACGCAAATGCCGCCGCAACCGCGTACGGCAGGCTCATCTGCGCAGACGACAGCGTCGACAGGTCGCGGCCACCGCACATCCGGACAACGAAGGCACTCGCCCGCACAATCACCCGTTCGATTTCATCGGCCTCGAACGTGCGGCCGCCCGCAAGCTGCAGCGCCGCGTCGACTGCAGCATGCGCGCTGCGGCACGACGCGTGCGGCTTGATCGAGCAACGCATCACCTTCCAATGTGCACCGAGGCCGTCGGTCAATGCGTCGGGTGCATGCGATTGAGCGGCGAACGTGTTGAAGAAACCGCCCCACACGTCGTCGAATACCCTTGCAGGGCCGCTCACGCCTTCGCGTGCGAGCAGCGCTGCGAGCACGCCGCCTTCCGCCGCACGTCCGGCATGCAGCCGCTTCGTCTGCGATCCATCGTGGATGAAACCCCACAGGCCGCCGGAGAAACTCGCTGCATGGCCGAGCGCGTCGCGCGTGCGCGCGGCGTCGAGTCCGAGCACGCGTGCGCTTGCCGCTGCCGCGCCGAACACGCCGCAACTGAGCGTCGAGTGCCAGCCCGCACCGTTGTGGGCCGAGTAACCGCCGGCTGCTTCCAGCACGCGCCGGCCGACGTCGTAGCCGAGTGCGATCGCCGCCACGCACTCCCGACCTGTCACTGGACGGTCCGTGCATGACAGCGCGGCGAGCACGGCCGGCAGCACGACCGCGCCCGAATGATCGCAGCCACCGGCATCGTCGAGCTCGAGCGCGTGCGCGGCGATCCCGTTGACGAACGCGGCGTCGCGCGCCCCTGCCCTGCGCGGCGTGCCCCACAGCGACGCGCCGCCGCGCGCGAC
>NZ_QOBB01000181.1:0-15533 GCF_024704855.1 Burkholderia sp. HAN2018
TGCGCGCCGACACGCCCGCGCAGGCGCTCAGCGGCGGGCAGCGCGCGCGCGTCGCGCTGATCGGTGCGTTGCTGTCCGGTGCCGGCCTGCTCGTGCTCGACGAACCGACCAACCACCTCGACGCGCCGGGCCGCGCGTGGCTGCGCGCGGCACTCGACGGCTGGCGCGGCGGCCTCGTCATCGTGAGCCACGACCGTGCGCTGCTCGCCGACGTGCAGCGCATCGTCGAGCTGACGCCACAAGGCGTGCGCTCGTACGGCGGCAACTACGCGTTCTACCGCGCGCAGCGCGACGCGGATCAGGATGCCGCGCAAGCGGCGCTCGACAACGCGCGTGCCGAACGCGGACGCGCGAGGCGCAGGCTCGAACAGGAACACGACACGATCCAGCGCCACGCGGCCGCGTCGCTGCGCGATGCGAAGACGGCCAACCTGTCGTCGGGGGCAAAACAAAGCCGCAAGGGCGCGGCGCGCAACATCATGGGGCAGGTCCGGCGCCACCAGAACGACTTCAAGGCGACGCTCGACGAACGCGTGCAGCAGGCGGCCGCGCGCGTCGAAGCCGATGCGCCCGTGCTGGTGTCGCTGCCGGGCACCGAGGTCAGCGCACGCCGCCAGCTGTTCACGCTCGAACGCGCGCGACTGCCGTGGGGCATCGCCGGCGCCGCCGATGGGATCACGTGGTCGGCGAGCGGCCCCGTGCGCATCGCGCTGACGGGCCCCAACGGCTGCGGGAAATCGACGCTGCTGCGGATGCTCGCGGGCGAGCTCGCGCCATGCTCGGGCACCTGCACGACGCACGTGAGCGTCGCGTATCTCGACCAGCGGCTCGCGCTGCTCGATCCGGAGCGCTCGATCGTCGAACAACTTGGGCTGCTCGATACGCCGCTCGCCGAAGGCGAGCTGCGCAGCCGGCTCGCGCTGCTGCAGCTCGATGCGGCGCGCGCGACGCAACCGGCGCGTCAGCTGAGCGGCGGCGAACGGCTGAAGGCCGCGCTCGCATGCGCGTTGTGGCGCGGCACGCCCGCGCAACTGCTGCTGCTCGACGAGCCGACCAACCACCTCGATCTCGAATCGGTGCGCGCGATCGAGGCCGCACTGGCCGGCTTCCCCGGCGCGATCGTGGTCGCTTCGCACGACACCGCGTTTCTCGCGGCGCTCGACCCGACGCACACGATGCAATGGCATCGCGACGGGTGGCGCTACGAACCCGTCGCATGAGGAGAACGAAGCGGTGTCAGCCGGCGCTGCGGAACCGCAGCACGCCGTCGTCGCCCTGCTCGCGCACGAGTTCGCCCGCGAGCCACAGCAGGTTCAGGTGCGCGAGCGCCTCGCCGAGCGCGAACGTCATCTGGTGGATGTCGAGTTCGCGGCGGCGGAACATGATCGGCACGATGTCGGCCGCGCTCATCGGCTTTTCCGCGCACGCGACGCGCACTTCGGCCAGGCGCGCGTCATGGTGTTCGCGCAGTTGCGCGATGCGCGTGCGCACGCCGCGGAACGGCTTGCCGTGCGACGGCAGCACCAGCGTATCGGGCGCCATCGTCTCGTAACGGCCGAGCGACTGCAGGTACAGCGCGAGCGGATTCGCCTCCGGTTCGAGGTCGAACACGGACACGTTCGTCGAGATGCGCGGCAGCACCATGTCGCCGGAGATCAGCACGCCGTCCGCTTCGCTATGCAGCGCGCAATGTTCAGGCGAATGGCCGAAGCCGGTCACGACGCGCCAGGTGCGCGCGCCGATCGTCACCGCATCGCCTTCACGCAGGCGCCGGTAGCGCGGCGGCACGGCCGGCACGAGATCCGAGTAGTAGTTGCGACGGTTGCGCAGCTTGTCGAGCGCGGCCGGATCGGTGAGCCCGTGGCGCGCGAAGTGATCGGCGGCCGCCGCGCCGCCCGCGTTCGAGCCGTTGCCGGCCGCCATCAGGCAGCCGAACAGGTACTCGCCGAGCGTCATCCACAGCCGCACGTTCCAGCGGCCCTTGTCGCCGCCTTCGCACAGCCAGTTCGCGAGGCCGAAGTGATCGGGGTGGCAGTGCGTGACGAGCACCCGCAGCACGGGCAGGCCGTCGAGATGCGTGTCGAAGATCTGTTCCCAGTGCGTGCGGATCGCCTCCGACGAGATCCCGCAATCGACGATCGTCCAGCCTTCCTGCCCGTCGATCTCGTCGCGCAGCAGCCAGAGGTTGATGTGATCGAGCGAGAACGGCAGCGGCATGCGCAGCCAGCGCACGCCGGGCGCGACCTCGAACGTGTCGCCCGCGGCGGGCAGCGTGTCGGCGAAGGGGTAGTCGAGTTGGTGTTCCAGTGCGTTCATCGGTGGGGCGTCTCGTCGTTATCGGTGCGAATGCGCGCCGGCGGCAGGCCGCGGCGGGCGTCGCGTCGATTCTATCGCCGTCGCGCTCGACGCGTGCCCGGCGGCCGCCGCCCCGTCAAAAAAAGTTCGTGCCAGAATCGGTTCCGTACCCGTATCTTTACGCGAAGATGCACCGAACGGCACGCAACGGCGAACAACGCGCCGATTGAAGGCCGTGGGCGCGTTACCCCGAAAGTCATTGAAACGCCGACTTGGGCGCTAAAATGGCGAGTGCTTACAGCCCCTCCCGAACGAGCCTGCACGCAATGAATCACTTCCCCAAACTGCTGTCTTCGCAGATCGGTTTCGACGTCGCGCAGACGATGCTCGAAAACTTCGACCGCCACTACCGGATCTTCCGCGACGCGGCCGTCGAAGCGAAGACGCTGTTCGAGCACGGCGACTGGCACGGGCTGCAGCGGCTTGCGCGGGAGCGGATCACGTCGTACGACGATCGCGTGAAGGAATGCGTCGAGGTGCTGGAAGACGAATACGACGCGGAAAACATCGACGACGAAGTGTGGCAGCAGATCAAGCTGCACTACATCGGCCTGCTCACGTCGCACCGCCAGCCCGAGTGTGCGGAGACGTTTTTCAATTCGGTGTGCTGCAAGATCCTGCACCGCTCGTACTTCAGCAACGATTTCATCTTCGTGCGCCCGGCGATCTCGACCGAGTATCTCGAGAACGACGAGCCGGCCGCGAAGCCGACCTACCGCGCGTACTATCCGGGCACCGACGGGCTCGCGGCCACCCTCGAGCGCATCGTCACGAACTTCCAGCTCGAACCGGCGTTCGACGATCTCCCGCGCGACATCGGCTGCGTGATGCAGGCGATCCACGACGAATTCGGCCACTTCGACGAAGCGCCGAATTTCCAGATTCACGTGCTGTCGTCGCTGTTCTTCCGCAACAAGAGCGCGTACATCGTCGGCCGCATCATCAACGCCGACCGCGTGCTGCCGTTCGCGGTGCCGATCCGCCACGTGCGTCCGGGCGTGCTCTCGCTCGACACCGTGCTGCTGCGCCGCGACCAGCTGATGATCATCTTCGGCTTCTCGCACTCGTATTTCCTGGTCGACATGGGCGTGCCGTCCGCGTACGTCGACTTCCTGTGCACGATCATGCCCGGCAAGCCGAAGGCGGAGATCTACACGTCGGTCGGCCTGCAGAAGCAGGGCAAGAACCTGTTCTACCGCGACCTGCTGCACCACCTGTCGCATTCGAGCGACCGTTTCATCATCGCGCCCGGGATCAAGGGCCTCGTGATGCTCGTGTTCACGCTGCCGTCGTTCCCGTACGTGTTCAAGATCATCAAGGATCACTTCCCGCCGCCGAAGGAAACGACGCGTGCGCAGATCATGGAGAAGTACCAGCTCGTGAAGCGCCACGACCGCCTCGGGCGGATGGCCGATACGCTCGAGTATTCGAGCGTCGCGCTGCCGCTCGCGCGGCTCGACCACGCGCTCGTGCGCGAGCTGGAAAAGGAAGTGCCGTCGCTGCTCGAATACGAGGACGACAACCTCGTGATCAGGCACCTGTACATCGAGCGCCGGATGACGCCGCTGAACCTGTACCTGCAGAACGGCACCGATACCGACATCGAGCACGGCGTGAAGGAATACGGCAACGCCGTGAAGGAGCTGATGAAGGCGAACATCTTCCCCGGCGACATGCTGTACAAGAACTTCGGCGTCACGCGCCACGGCCGCGTCGTGTTCTACGACTACGACGAGATCGAGTATCTGACCGACTGCAACGTGCGCCGCGTGCCGCCGCCGCGCAACGAGGAAGACGAGCTGTCCGGCGAACCGTGGTATACCGTCGGCCCGCACGACATCTTTCCGGAGACCTACGGGCCGTTCCTGCTCGGCGACCCGCGCGTGCGCGACGTCTTCATGAAGCATCACGCGGACTTTTTCGATCCCGCGCTGTGGCAGGCCAGCAAGGACAAGCTGCTGCAGGGTGAATTGCCCGATTTTTATCCCTACGACGCATCGCTGCGCTTCAGCGTGCGCTACCCCGAGCGCTTCGGCGCGACGGACCAGAACGACGGCGAAGGCGACGCGCAGCGCGCCGCCTGACGCCGGTTACACCGAACCCGATACCGATACCGACCCGATTTCCGTCAACGGAAGCCACACCGATGAACACCCAAGACAATCCGCTTTCTCACCTGTTCGACAACAACGAAGCGTGGGTCAAACGCAAGCTCGAAGACGATCCGCAGTTCTTCGCGCGTCTCGCCGACCAGCAGGCGCCGGAATACCTGTGGATCGGCTGCTCGGATTCGCGCGTGCCCGCGAACCAGATCATCGGCCTGCCGCCGGGCGAAGTGTTCGTCCATCGCAACATCGCGAACGTGGTCGTGCACAGCGACCTGAACTGCCTGTCGGTGATCCAGTTCGCGGTCGACATCCTGCGCGTGAAGCACATCATGGTCGTCGGCCACTACGGCTGCTCGGGCGTGAATGCCGCGCTGCTCAACCGCCGCGTCGGCCTCGCGGACAACTGGCTGCATCACGTGCAGGACGTGCGCGAGCGTCACGCGGCGCTGCTCGAGGACTGGCCGGTCGGCGAAGCGCGCTATCGCCGCCTGATCGAGCTGAACGCGATCGAGCAGGTCGTCAACGTATGCCGCACGACGATCGTCAACGACGCGTGGGCCCGCGGCCAGTCGCTCACCGTGCACGGGCTCGTGTACGGCGTGCACGACGGCCGGATGCGCAACCTCGGGATGGCCGTGTCGAACTTCGACGCGCTCGACGAGACCTACAAGCGCTGCGTGGCCGCGCTCACCGCCGGCGGCAACCATGCGCCGGACAACGACATGATCGCGGCGGACGCCGCGCGGCGGCTCGAAGGCGTCGCGCAGGCGGTCGCCGACACGCTGAAGCCGTGCGACGACGCGAAGTAACGCGCAAGCCGCCGGGCGGCCGTTGCCACGCGGCCGCGCCCCGCATCGAACGGATCTGACACCGGTACCGCCAGGGCGGCGCCAAGCAAAGGAGCGACGGGCATGAAAACCGCATTGATCGTCGGTGCATCGCGCGGCCTCGGCCGCGAATTCGTCCGGCAATACCGGCGCGACGGCTGGAACGTGATCGCCACCGCCCGCGACGATGCCTCGCTCGACGCGCTGCGCGCGCTCGGCGCGCAAGCACATGCGCTCGACATCACGCAGCCCGAGCAGATCGCGGCGCTCGGCTGGAAGCTCGACGGCGAGCGGCTCGATGCGGCCGTGATGGTGTCGGGCGTCTACGGGCCGCGCACCGAGGGCGTCGAGACGATCACCGCCGAGGATTTCGACGCGGTGATGCATACGAACGTGCGCGGGCCGATGCAGCTGCTGCCGATCCTGCTGCCGCTCGTCGAGGACGCACGCGGCGTGCTCGCCGTCGTGTCGAGCCGGATGGGCAGCATCGCCGAGGCGACCGGCACGACCGGCTGGCTGTACCGCGCGAGCAAGGCCGCGCTGAACGACGTGCTGCGCATCGCGTCGCTGCAGACGCGCCACGCCGCGTGCATCTCGCTCCATCCCGGCTGGGTGCGCACCGACATGGGCGGCGCGCAGGCCGCGATCGATCCGGAAACCAGCGTGACCGGCATGCGCCGCGTGATCGCCGAATCCGGCGCGGACGTGTCGCAGGCAAACGGCCGTTTCTTCCAGTACGACGGCATCGAGCTGAGTTGGTAGTCAGCCGGTAGTCAGCCGACAACCAGACGTCGTTAATTCCCGTTTCGCATGATTTTGAACCGACCTGATGCGTGCCCGTGCGGCGGCGCGTCCCCCGCTCCCGCCGGCAAAGCGCCGGCGCCCCGCTACGCGGCCTGCTGCGGCCGCTTCATCGACGGCGGCGAAGCCGCGCCGAGCGCACTCGAGTTGATGCGTTCGCGGTACAGCGCGTACGTGCTCGGCGCGACCGACTACCTGCGCGCGACGTGGGCTGCGCGCACCTGCCCGCCCGATCTCGACACCGACCCCGAGGCGCCCGACGCGACGCGCTGGCTCGGCCTCGCGGTCAAACGCCACGCGCCGCTCGACGAACGGCACGCGGAGGTCGAGTTCGTGGCCCGCTACAAGATCGGCGGACGCGCTTACCGGCTCCACGAGACGAGCCGTTTCGAGCGCGACGAGCACGGTTTCTGGCGTTACGTCGACGGCGAAGTAAGTGAACGTTGACAAATAGTTGCTGTGTCAGACGCCGGGTAATTCCCGCATTGCACAACCTGAATTTGTCGGGCTAGGATGGCCCTCAGATCAGTCATGTTGCATGGCAGGGCTTACGAATGGCGTTCAGCAAGGTATTGGTGGGATGGATGGCGGCCTGCGCGCTGTCGGCCGCTCAGGCCGGTACGCTGCCGAACGTCAATACGGGGACGGGCGCCGGCGCCAGCGGGTCGCTCGCCCATGCCGAACGCTTCGACTACGGCGATTCGAACCTGCCGCAGGTCGCCGCCGACCTGAACGAACAGATCCTCCGCATTCCGGCCGACGCATCGGGCGCCATCACGCTCGAGGCGACGCTCTTCAAGCCGAACGGCCCCGGCCCGTTCCCGCTCGTCGTCTTCAACCACGGCAAGAACACCGGCGATCTCCATCTGCAGCCGCGCAGCCGGCCGCTCGCGTTCGCGCGCGAATTCGTGCGCCGCGGCTATGCGGTGATCGCGCCGAACCGCCAGGGTTTCGCGGGCTCGGACGGCACGTACCAGCAGGAAGGCTGCAACGTCGGCAAGAACGGCCTCGCGCAGGCGGCCGACGTCGACGCGACGGTGCGCTACATGTCGCGCCAGCCGTACGTCGATGCGTCGCGCATCGTCGTCGCCGGCACGTCGCACGGCGGCCTCGTATCGGTCGCGTACGGCACCGAAGCCGCACCGGGCGTGCGCGGCATCATCAACTTCTCCGGCGGGCTGCGCCAGGACCTCTGCGACGGCTGGCAGCGCAACCTCGTCGACGCGTTCGACCAGTACGGCGCGCACACGTCCGTGCGGTCGCTGTGGCTGTACGGCGACAACGATTCGGTGTGGACGCCCGGGCTCGTCGCGCAGATGCACGACGCGTACGTGTCGCACGGCACGCAGGCCCAGTTCATCGATTTCGGCCGCTACAAGGACGACGCGCACCGGCTGATCGTCGATCGCGACGGCGTGCCCGTGTGGTGGCCGGCCGTCAACGCGTTCCTCGCGCAGCTGAACCTGCCGACCTCTGTGCGCTACGCGGTCGCGAACCCGCACGAGCCGAAAGCCACCGGCTACGCGTCGATCGACGCGGTCAACGCGGTGCCGTACGTCGACGAAGCCGGCCGTGAAGGCTATCGCCGCTTCCTGAACCAGCATCCGAGCCGCGCGTTCGCGGTGTCGTCGGAAGGCGCATGGTCGTGGGCCGAAGGCGGCGACGACCCGATGGCGCTCGCGCTCGACAACTGCGCGAAGCAGGGCGCGGGCGCGTGCCGGCTGTATGCGGTCAACGACCGGGTCGTGTGGAACACGAACACGCAGACGGCCGACAACGGCGACGCCGGCACGACACGCGATATCGATACGCGCGCGCTGGCTTCGCGCTGACGGGCGGCGGCCTTCGCTGCCCCGTTTCGCTTTTCCTTTCCCCCGCTTTTCATCGCTTCGCGCACGCGCTGCATGCCGCGTTTGCGTCGGATGCCGGCCCGAGCGCGCCCCTCGTCACCGCTTTCAGTCATTCGCCTTCCGGTCACGTTGGGGCCACAACACCCACCCGATTCGCCCCTTCGCTCCCCGATTCCCCCCCTGCCGCACCGCCCGCCCCCCGATTTTTTTCGGTTGGGGGGTCTCACTCGAACGTCGTCATCTGCGGTCATTTCCGGACTTCTGAACCGTACCGTCCCGAGCCGCTCCGATCTGCGCCGAACTCCCGCCCAGCAAGGCTCCGCGGCCTTTGTAACCGGTAGTGCAACCCGTCGCGGAACACGCTAATCTCAGCGCGTTTCGTTGTCCCGCCGCGCGGCATCCCATCGATGCCGCGCGGCCGTTTTATCCCCCGGAGCCGCCTTGAGTACGCCAGCCACCGACGACTGGGTCGCGCGCAGCCTGCGCGCGGTCTGGCATCCCTGCACCCAGATGAAGCACCACGAGCGCCTGCCGCTCATCCCCGTCGCGCGTGGCGCGGGCGTGTGGCTGTACGACCGTGACGGCCGCCGCTATTTCGACGCGATCAGCTCGTGGTGGGTGAACCTGTTCGGCCATGCGAACCCGGACATCAACGCGGCGCTGAAGGACCAGCTCGACACGCTCGAGCACGCGATGCTCGCCGGCTGCACGCACGAGCCCGCGATCGAGCTCGCGGAGCGGCTGCACGCGCTCACCGCACGCACGCTCGGCCATGCGTTCTTCGCGTCGGACGGCGCGTCGGCCGTCGAGATCGCGCTGAAGATGAGCTTCCACGCGTGGCGCAACCGCGGCCGCGCGAACAAGCAGGAATTCGTCTGCGTGGCGAACAGCTATCACGGCGAAACGATCGGCGCGCTCGGCGTGACCGACGTCGCGCTGTTCAAGGACGCGTACGATCCGCTGATCCGCCATGCGCACGTCGTCGCGTCGCCCGACGCGCGCGGCGCGCTGCCGGGCGAAACGGCCGCCGACGTCGCAGGCCGCGCGCTCGCGGACGTGCGGCGCCTGTTCGTCGAGCGCGGCGACCGGATCGCCGCGCTGATCGTCGAGCCGCTCGTGCAGTGCGCGGCCGGCATGGCGATGCACGATCCGTCGTACGTGCGCGGGCTGCGCGCGCTGTGCGACGAATTCGGCGTGCACCTGATCGCCGACGAGATCGCGGTCGGCTGCGGCCGCACCGGCACCTTCTTCGCGTGCGAGCAGGCCGGCGTCTGGCCCGATTTCCTGTGCCTGTCGAAAGGCATCAGCGGCGGCTACCTGCCGCTGTCGCTCGTGCTCACGCGCGACGACGTGTTCGCCGCGTTCTACGACGACGACACGACGCGCGGCTTCCTGCACTCGCACTCGTACACCGGCAACCCGCTCGCGTGCCGCGCGGCGGTCGCGACGCTCGACCTCTTCGCACGCGACGACGTGCTCGCGGCGAACGCGCGCAAGTCGGCCACGCTGCGAGCCGCGCTCGCGCCGCTCGACGCACATCCGCAGGTACGCCACCTGCGCGAGCGCGGCACGCTGTTCGCGTTCGACGTCGCGCTCGACGGCGATGCGGCGCGCGGCTTCTCGCGACGCTTCTTCGAACGCGCGCTGGAACGCGAGCTGCTGCTGCGCCCGATCGGCACGACCGTGTACCTGATGCCGCCGTACGTAATGAGCGACGACGACATCGCGTGGCTCGCGCAACGCACGCGCGACACGCTCGACGCCACGCTCGCGGAGATCGCACGATGACGCACCCGCTGCTCGACACGCTGCAACGCGGCCTCGCCGATCTCGACGCCCAGGGGCTGCGCCGCGTGCGCCGCACCGCCGACACCGCGTGCGACGCGCGCATGACCGTCGACGGCCGCGAGATCGTCGGCTTCGCCAGCAACGACTATCTCGGCCTCGCCGCGCATCCGGCGCTCGTCGCCGCGTTCGCCGAAGGCGCGCAGCGCTACGGCGCAGGCAGCGGCGGCTCGCACCTGCTCGGCGGCCATTCGCGCGCGCACGCGACGCTCGAAGAGGAACTCGCGGCTTTCTCTGGCGGCTTCTCCGACGCGCCGCGCGCGCTGTACTTCAGCACCGGCTACATGGCGAACCTCGCCGCGATGACGGCGCTCACCGGCAAGCGCGCCACCGTCTTCTCCGACGCGCTGAACCACGCGTCGCTGATCGACGGCATGCGGCTGTCGCGCGCGAACATACAGGTCTATCCGCACGCGGACACGGCCGCGCTCGCCGCGCTGCTCGACGCGTCGGATGCCGAAACGAAGCTGATCGTCAGCGACACCGTGTTCAGCATGGACGGCGACATCGCGCCGCTCGCCGAACTCGTCGCGCTGGCCGAGCGCCATGGTGCGTGGCTCGTCGTCGACGACGCACACGGCTTCGGCGTGCTCGGCCCGCAGGGCCGCGGCGCGCTCGCGGCCGCCGCGCTGCGTTCGCCGCATCTCGTGTACGTCGGCACGCTCGGCAAGGCCGCCGGCGTCGCGGGCGCATTCGTGATCGCGCACGAGACGGTAATCGAATGGATGATCCAGCGCGCGCGCAGCTACATCTTCACGACGGCCGCGCCGCCGGCCGTCGCGCACGCGGTATCCGCGAGCCTGAAGGTGATCGCGGGCGACGAAGGCGATGCGCGGCGCGCGCATCTCGCCGCGCTGATCGAACGCACGCGCGCGCTGCTGCGCAATACACGCTGGCAGCCGGTCGATTCGCGCACGGCCGTGCAGCCGCTCGTGATCGGCAGCAACGACGCGACGCTCGCGGCGATGCGCGCGCTCGACGCGCACGGCCTGTGGGTGCCCGCGATCCGGCCGCCGACGGTGCCCGTCGGCACGTCGCGGCTGCGCGTGTCGCTGTCGGCCGCGCATTCGTTCGACGATCTCGCGCGGCTCGAAGCCGCGCTGGTCGAAGCCAGCGAGGGAGCCGCCGCCTCCGCTGACGCGGCCCCGCGGGAGACGGAACCGCCCCCACGCTCACTTCGTGAGCTGCCCCCCGAGGGGGCTGCAGCCTCCCTTGGGGCGGCCCGGCGGGAGACTGCGGCATGACCGCCCCGCTTTCGCTTTTCGTCACGGGCACCGACACCGAAATCGGCAAGACCTTCGTGTCGGCCGCGATGCTGCACGGCTTCGCACGGCACGGCCTGCGTGCCGCCGCGCTGAAACCCGTCGCCGCCGGCGCATATGAACGCGACGGCGTGTGGCGCAACGAGGACGCCGACCAGCTCGACGCGGCCGCGAACGTCGTGCTGCCGCCCGAGCTGCGCACGCCGTTCCTGCTGAAGGCACCGGCCGCGCCGCATATCGTCGCCGCGCGGGAAGGCGTGACGCTCGACATCGACACGATCGTCGCGTGCCATCGCGAAGCGCTGACGCGCGCGGATATCGTCGTCGTCGAAGGCGCCGGCGGCTTCCGCGTGCCGATGAACGACACGCAGGACATGGCCGATCTCGCGGTCGCGCTCGGCGTGCCGGTCGTGCTCGTCGTCGGCGTGCGGCTCGGCTGCATCAGCCATGCGCTGCTCACCGCCGACGCGATTCGCCAACGCGGCCTCAAGCTCGCCGGCTGGGTCGCGAACCACGTCGACCCGGCGATGTCGTTCCCCGACGAGAACGTCGCGACGATGCGCGACTGGCTCGCCCGCGAGCACGGCGCGCCGCTGCTCGGCCGCATTCCGCACATGAGCCCGGCCGCCCCCGAATCCGCCGCGGCGATGCTCGACATCGCCGCGCTCGTCGATACGCTGCGCACCGCGCGGCATTGACCCGACAGAAACAGATCCCCCGATCCCTCATCCCCGACCAGGACAGGAAAACGATATGACCCAAGCCCAGACCGCCGCCACCGTGCAACCCGACGCGATTCCCGTGGCCGCTCCGGCCTCGCAACGCTGGCGCGTCGCCGACGTCGTCGCGCTGTTCGAGCTGCCGTTCAACGACCTGATCTTCCGCGCGCAGCAGGTGCACCGCGAGCACTTCGATGCGAACGCGGTGCAGCTGTCGACGCTGCTGTCGATCAAGACGGGCGGCTGCGAGGAAGATTGCGGCTACTGCTCGCAGTCGTCGCACCACGACACGGGCCTGAAGGCCGAGAAGCTGATGGACGTCGACGCGGTGCTGGATGCCGCCCGCGCGGCGAAGGCGAACGGCGCGAGCCGCTTCTGCATGGGCGCCGCGTGGCGCAACCCGAAGGAGCGCCACATGCCGGCGCTGACCGAGATGGTGCGCGGCGTGAAGGAACTCGGCCTCGAGACCTGCATGACGCTCGGCATGCTGGAAGACGAACAGGCGCAGGAACTCGCGAATGCGGGCCTCGACTACTACAACCACAACCTCGACACGTCGCCGGAGTTCTACGGCCAGGTGATCTCGACGCGTACCTACCAGGATCGCCTCGACACGCTCGACCGCGTGCGCGACGCCGGCATCAACGTGTGCTGCGGCGGCATCATCGGGATGGGCGAATCGCGCCGCGAACGCGCGGGCCTGATCTCGCAGCTCGCGAACCTGAACCCGTATCCGGATTCGGTGCCGATCAACAACCTCGTCGCGATCGAAGGCACGCCGCTCGAAGGCACCGCGCCGCTCGACCCGTTCGAATTCGTGCGCACGATCGCGGTCGCGCGGATCACGATGCCGAAGGCCGTCGTGCGCCTGTCGGCCGGCCGCGAACAGCTCGACGACGGGCTGCAGGCGATGTGCTTCCTCGCCGGCGCGAACTCGATGTTCTACGGCGACCAGCTGCTGACGACGAGCAACCCGCAGTCGCAGAAGGATCGCGCGCTGTTCGAGCGCCTCGGCATCCGCGCGAGCGACGCGGACGCGATGTCGGCGAACGCGTAAGCGGAGCGGCCGTCGGGCCGGATCTGCAAACGGAAAAGCCGGGGGATGCCCCGGCTTTTCCGTATCCGGCCCCGTCGTTCAGGCCGCGCCGCCGAGCGCGCGCGGCTCCATGAACGTGTGCCGGAAATAATCGCGCACCGCGTGCATCGCGGGGCTCAACTCGATGTCCTTGCGCCAGGCAAGACCGACGCTCATCGGCGGCACCGCATCGCGCAGCACGATCGTCTCGATGCGCCGCCCCTCGAGCGACCACGGCCGATACACCATGTCGGACAGGATCGCGACGCCGCTGCCGTTCGCGACCATGCTGCGGACCGCCTCGACCGACGACGTGCGCAGGATCACGTTCGGCCGGTACGGCGTCTCGTTCCAGTAACGCAGCGCCGTCTGCCCCGCCTCGTCGACCGTCAGCATCACGAACGGCTCGCGCGCGACTTCCGCGAACGTGACGCTCTCGTGCCTGAGCAGCGGATGATGCGCGCCGACCCACAGCCGCCGCACCGAGTGAATCACCGGCTCCAGCACGAGCGCCGGATTCGACACGTTCGACGTGAGCAGCACGGCCATGTCGTAGCGGCCCGCGATCAGCCCTTCCTCGATCGACTCGCGGTTCAGCTCGTGCAGGTGGATCGTCAGCCGCGGATACAGCGTGTTCAGGCGCAGCACGTGGTGCGGCAGGAAATAGCCGAGCACCGTGTAGCTCGCGGCGATCGCGAGCGTGCCGGCCAGTGTGCTTTCGAGGTTCGGAATCCGCATCGCCTCGTCAACCGACGACAGGATCGTGTACGCGTGATTCAGGAAGCGCCGCCCCGTGTCGGTGAGCGTCACACCCGACGGCGTGCGCAGGAACAGTTGCGTGCCGAGGCTGTCCTCCAGTTCCCTGATCGCGCTCGTCACGGCCGACTGCGAAATCGTGAGCTGGATCGCGGCCTGCGAGATCTGGCCGAGCTCGGCGGTCGCGACGAAATACTTGAGCTGTCTGAGGGTCAGGGCCATGGTCGATGAGAAAACAGATGGACACGCGACAAACATCATAACAACCGTGCCGTGCCCATGAACCAGACCTCGTGGAAACCCTGCCGACCCTGCTGCGGCGGCACCTGGCAGCCGTTTTCCACGGTATCGAAAAAATCGATACGGTCGCATATAAAAATAGAACTTTTTTGACGCACCCCACGCGGCTAACCTGCGTTCAACACGGTTTCGGCATGCGCCACGACGCACGCGAACCGGAGAACCAGGAGGAGCACATCGTATGAGGAAGCACAGCGTCGACCTGAACTCCGACATGGGAGAAGGCTTCGGCCCGTGGACGATCGGCGACGGCGTCGACGAGCAGATCATGCCGCTGATCAGCTCGGCAAACATCGCCACCGGTTTTCACGCCGGCGATCCGAACATCATGGCGCGCACGGTGCAGCTCGCGCGCGACGCCGGCGTCGGCATCGGCGCGCACCCGGGCTTTCGCGATCTCGTCGGCTTCGGCCGCCGCACGATCGCCGAAACGCCGCAGGCGCTCGTCAACGACATCCTGTACCAGCTCGGCGCACTGCGCGAGTTCGCGCGCCTGAACGGCGTCAGCCTGCAGCACGTGAAGCCGCACGGCGCGCTCTACATGCATGCGGCAGGCAACGAAGCGTTCTCGCGGATGCTGATCGAAACGCTGCAACGCGTCGATCCGGGCCTGTGGCTGTACTGCATGGAGGCGTCGGTCACGTACCGCGTCGCCGTCGAGTACGGGCAGCCGGTCGTCCGTGAGTTCTACGCAGATCGCGACTACGACCGCAGCGGCTCGATCGTGTTCACGCGCCGCGTCGGCCGCCTCGATCCGCGCCAGGTCGCCGACAAGGTGCTGCGCGCGTGCATCGACGGCAAGGTGCGGACGATCGATGGCGACGACATCGACATCGATTTCGATTCGGTCTGCATCCACAGCGACACGCCGGGCGCGCTCGACCTCGTGCGCGAAACGCGCCACGCGCTGATCCGCGAAGGCATCCGGACCGCCGGGCCGCAACCGCTCGCCGCCCATCACTGATTCAAGGAGACACACGATGGCATTGCACGATATCGTCAGCCCGCTGCCGGGCACCTTCTACCGGCGTCCGTCGCCCGATGCGGACTACTACGTCGCGGTCGATGCGACGGTCGCCGCCGGCGCGGTGGTCGGCCTCGTCGAGGTGATGAAGCAGTTCACCGAGATCGAAACCGATGCGGCAGGGCGCGTTGTCGAACTGCTCGTCGAGGACGGCGAGCCAGTCGACGCGGGCCAGGTGCTGATGCGGATCGAGGGGTGATGCGATGAATCCGGCAACCTCCTCCAGCGCGTTCTACCGGCCGTCGCGCATCCGCACAGTGCTGGTCGCGAACCGCGGCGAGATCGCGGTGCGCGTGATCCGTGCCGCGCGCGAGCTAGGCATGCGTGCGGTCGCCGTGGTCAGCGACGCGGACCGCGACAGCCTCGCCGCGCGCATGGCCGACGAAGCCGTCCACATCGGCTCGTCACACGCGGCGAAGAGCTACCTGAATCCCGCCGCGATCCTCGACGCCGCGCGGCAGTGCGGCGCGGACGCGATCCATCCCGGCTACGGCTTCCTGTCCGAAAATGCCGCCTTCGCCGCGCAGGTCGAGGCGGCCGGCCTGATCTTCGTCGGCCCGGACTCGCAGGTGATCGCCACGATGGGCGACAAGGCCCGCGCACGCGAAACC
>NZ_QOBB01000182.1:0-15505 GCF_024704855.1 Burkholderia sp. HAN2018
CGGCCGCGGCGCCGGTTACGACGGCGCGCCCGGCGCTGGTGGCCCCGGAGCTGCGCGGCCGAACGGCGACGCCGCTCGCTCGCTGCCCGAGCCGATGGTGCGTTGCGCCGAATGCGGCGTGCATGCGCCGAAGGGCGATGCCGTCGTCGCGGGCGGCGAATACTTCTGCAGCACCGAGCACGCGCAGCGCCACGGCGCACGCGCGAGCGGCCACGACGCCCGATGAACGACGCAGCACGACTGTCGGTCGACGCACACGGCTGGGTGCGTGAAGCGCGCCACGCGCCGTCGCCGAATTACGAGGTGCGGCCCGCGGGCGCGGTGCCGACGCTCGTCGTCGTCCACAACATCAGCTTGCCGCCCGGCGAGTTCGGCGGCGACGCGATCGAGGCGCTGTTCCTGAATCGCCTCGACTGCGATGCGCACCCCTATTACCAGAGCCACCTGCGCGGCGTGCGCGTGTCCGCGCACTTCCTGATCCGCCGCAGCGGCGAACTCGTGCAGTTCGTGTCGTGCGACGAGCGCGCGTGGCACGCGGGCTCGTCCGAATTCTTCGGCCGGCCGCGCTGCAACGACTTCTCGATCGGCATCGAGCTCGAGGGCGCGGACGACGTGCCGTTCGACGACGCGCAGTACGCGACGCTCGCCGCACTCTCCCGCGCGCTCGCCGCACGCTACCCGGTCGACGCATTCGCGGGGCACTCGGACGTCGCGCCGGGCCGCAAGACCGACCCGGGCCCGCATTTCGATTGGCAACGCTTCGCGAGCGATGCCGGGTTTTCCGCCGAATACTTTCCTTTCCGTCAGCACTGATCGCGGGGTTTTTTGACCGGAGAAAGTTTTTTCTCCGACCAATGCCTTGTCGTGTCTGCGCGTGAGCGATGTCAAGACCTCCATCGTAAATTATCCGTTTGGACGTCCTCCGAATGTCCACTATACTTGGTGCCAGTTGAGCAGTTCTGCACTAGATATAGTGTGTGTCGCAGGGGAAACCCGAGCGGCACCGGCCGGCGGCCAACGCCGGCGGACAGGGTTCTCAGGGCGGCGCGTCAGGCCGGGCGGTCCGGGCGTCGCGATCAGCGCAGCGAACTTCGACGGGGCAGGGTATACATGACGAAGCACACGACCGGCTCGGTTGTCGCGCATCGACCGAACCGGCT
Source organism: Burkholderia sp. HAN2018 (assembly GCF_024704855.1). Taxonomy (NCBI): domain Bacteria; kingdom Pseudomonadati; phylum Pseudomonadota; class Betaproteobacteria; order Burkholderiales; family Burkholderiaceae; genus Burkholderia; species Burkholderia sp. HAN2018. Next base: position 1,161 of record NZ_QOBB01000182.1, read on the forward strand.
TCCCCGGCGCATCGCTCGCCTCTTACCGCTCGCGCACCGCATTGCGCAGCGTTCGTTTTAATCCGCGGTTCTCTCCGCACCATCCAACACCAGGAGCTTTGCACATGCAAACCACCGACAACGCGACGTCCCAGTACGAGAGCGCCTCGAGCCGTCCGCTCGGCGGGACCGAACAGGGCGCGAAGGCGCTCGCGCCGCAGGCCACGTTCGCCGACTACAAGGTGATCCGCCGCAACGGCAGCGTCGTATCGTTCGAACCTTCGAAGATCGCGATCGCGGTGACCAAGGCTTTCCTGGCCGTCAATGGCGGGCAGGGCGCGGCATCGGCGCGCGTGCGCGAGCAGGTCGAACAGCTGACGCACAACGTCGTGCGCGCGCTCGTGCGCAGCCGCCCGAACGGCGGTACGTTCCATATCGAAGACATCCAGGACCAGGTCGAACTCGCGCTGATGCGCGGCGGCGAGCACAACGTCGCGCGTGCGTACGTGCTGTATCGCGAGAAGCGTCACCTCGAGCGCCAGCATGCGGGCGAGGAAGCGGCGGCAGCGGGCGGCGAGTCGAGCACCGGCATCAACGTCGTCGACAACGGCGTCACGCGTCCGCTCGACCTGAACGCGCTGCGCGCGCTGATCGTGTCGGCATGCGACGGCCTCGGCGCTGCGGTTAACCCTGACCCGATCGTCGCCGAAACGGTGAAGAACCTGTACGACGGCGTGCCGATGAGCCAGGTCTACGACTCGGCGATCCTCGCAGCGCGCACGATGATCGAGAAGGACCCGGCATACAGCCAGGTCACGGCCCGCATCCTGCTGCACACGATCCGTCGCGAGATCCTCGGCGAGGAAGTCGTCCAGGCCGAGATGCCGGCCCGTTACGCGGAATACTTCCCGCAGTTCCTGAAGCGCGGCGTCGACGCCGGCCTGCTCGACGACAAGCTGCTGCAGTTCGACCTGAAGCGCCTCGGCGAAGCGCTCGACGCGAACCGCGACCTGCAGTTCGGCTACCTCGGCCTGCAGACGCTGTACGACCGCTACTTCCTGCACGTCGACGGCACCCGCATCGAAATGCCGCAGGCATTCTTCATGCGCGTCGCGATGGGCCTGTCGCTGAACGAGATCGACCGCGAGACGCGCGCGATCGAGTTCTACAACGTGCTGTCGAGCTTCGACTTCATGAGCTCGACGCCGACGCTGTTCAACTCGGGTACGCACCGCTCGCAGCTGTCGTCGTGCTACCTGACGACGGTCGCGGACGATCTCGACGGCATCTATGAAGCGCTGAAGGAAAACGCACTGCTGTCGAAGTTCGCCGGCGGCCTCGGCAACGACTGGACGCGCGTGCGTGCGCTCGGCTCGCATATCAAGGGCACGAACGGCAAGTCGCAAGGCGTGGTCCCGTTCCTGAAGGTCGTGAACGACACGGCCGTCGCGGTGAACCAGGGCGGCAAGCGCAAGGGCGCGGTCTGCGCGTACCTCGAATCGTGGCACCTCGACATCGAGGAATTCCTCGAGCTGCGCAAGAACACCGGCGACGACCGCCGCCGTACGCACGACATGAACACGGCGAACTGGATTCCCGACCTGTTCATGAAGCGCGTGATGGAAGGCGCCGACTGGACGCTGTTCTCGCCGTCGACCTGCCCGGACCTGCACGACAAGTTCGGCGCCGATTTCGAGAAGGCTTACACGGCTTACGAAGAGAAGGTCGCGCGCGGCGAGATCAAGCTGTTCAAGAAGATCCCGGCGCAGCAACTCTGGCGCAAGATGCTCGGCATGCTGTTCGAGACGGGCCACCCGTGGATCACGTTCAAGGATCCGTGCAACGTGCGCTCGCCGCAGCAGCACGTCGGCGTCGTCCACTCGTCGAACCTGTGCACGGAAATCACGCTGAACACGAGCGACACCGAAATCGCGGTGTGCAACCTCGGCTCGGTGAACCTCGTCGCCCACCTGGTGAAGCAGGCCGACGGCAGCTACGCGCTCGACCACGAGAAGCTGAAGCGCACGATCAGCGTCGCGATGCGCATGCTCGACAACGTGATCGACATCAACTACTACGCGGTGCCGAAGGCGCGTAACTCGAACCTGAAGCACCGTCCGGTCGGCATGGGCATCATGGGCTTCCAGGACTGCCTGCACCTGCTGCGCACGCCGTACGCGTCGGAAGCGGCGGTCGAGTTCGCCGATCGTTCGATGGAAGCGGTCTGCTACTACGCGTACTACGCGTCGACCGAGCTGGCCGAAGAGCGCGGCCGCTACTCGAGCTACCGCGGCTCGCTGTGGGATCGCGGCATCCTCCCGCAGGACACGCTGAAGCTGCTGACGGAAGCGCGCGGCGGCTACGTCGAGGTCGACACGTCGGAGTCGCTCGACTGGACGTCGCTGCGTTCGCGGATCGCCGCACACGGCATGCGCAACTCGAACTGCGTCGCGATCGCGCCGACGGCGACGATCTCGAACATCATCGGCGTGTCGGCCTGTATCGAGCCGACCTTCCAGAACCTGTACGTGAAGTCGAACCTGTCGGGCGAATTCACGGTGGTCAACGAGTACCTCGTCCGCGACCTGAAGGAACGCGGCCTGTGGGACGAAGTGATGGTCGCCGACCTGAAGTACTTCGACGGCATGCTGTCGCGCATCGACCGCATCCCGGCCGACCTGCGCGCGATCTACGCGACCGCGTTCGAAGTCGACCCGACGTGGCTGGTCGAAGCGGCATCGCGTCGCCAGAAGTGGATCGACCAGGCGCAGTCGCTGAACATCTACATGGGCGGCGCGTCGGGCAAGAAGCTCGACGAGGTCTACAAGCTCGCATGGTTGCGCGGCCTGAAGACGACCTACTACCTCCGCACGATGGCGGCGACGCACGTCGAGAAATCGACGGTCGCGCACGGCGCACTGAACGCAGTGCCGACGAGCGGCGGCTCGAGCAGCGGCGGCGCGCAAGGCGCAGCGGGCGGCTTTGGTGCGGCGGGCGGCGATGCGTCGTCGGGCGCGGTCAACGCAGCGCCGGCGCTCGCGCCGGTCGAGGCGGATGGTCCGGTGTGCACGATGCGTCCGGGCGATCCTGGCTTCGACGAATGCGAAGCGTGCCAGTAACGCAGTGCGCCTGACCTGAGAAGCAGGCAAGGGCGGCGCACACGACGACCGATCGAGGTTGAAGTGTGCGCCGCTCTCAACTAAAAAAATGATAAGGAATCTGTAACGCGGCACCTGCGTTGCAGGCAGTGACAAGCGATCGAAACATCCCCGACGACGTCGTGTTTCGATCAGCGTTCGATGCGTCGAGCGCACCTCGCGATACACGCGCGACTCACATCGCGCGCTGCATGAATGACGATGCGTTGCTCAAAGTGTTGTATCGAGGTCGCAACGCGAATCGAAAAAAGGATTTTTCGTGAGCGAACCCTTTTATCGCTCAGGAAAAGATGGTACAAACCGTTCTAAATTGATGGTGAGAATTTATGCTCAACTGGGATGACGAGAAGACTGCCGTAACCCCCGCGAGCGGAGCGCAGCAAAACGCAATGCGCACCTCCGCCGGGATGGCTGTCGGAATGCAGGCTGCAACGCCTGCCGCCCATCAGGTCCGTGACATTTTCGAAGGCGATCTTGCGGTGCCGCCGCAAGCATCGGCTGTTCCCGCCGGCGGTTCGGAAGCGCGGGTCAATGTCGCCGACAAGCGCATCATCAACGGCCAGACTGACGTGAATCAGCTGGTGCCGTTCAAGTACAAGTGGGCGTGGGAAAAGTATCTGGCGGGTTGCGCGAACCACTGGATGCCGCAGGAAATCAACATGTCCCGCGACATCGCACTGTGGAAGGACCCGAACGGTCTGACCGAGGACGAGCGCCGCATCGTGAAGCGCAACCTCGGTTTCTTCGTGACGGCCGATTCGCTCGCGGCGAACAACATCGTGCTCGGCACGTACCGCCACATCACGGCGCCCGAGTGCCGGCAGTTCCTGCTGCGCCAGGCGTTCGAGGAAGCGATCCACACGCACGCGTACCAATATATTGTCGAATCGCTCGGTCTCGACGAAGGCGAGATCTTCAACGCGTACCACGAGGTCACGTCGATCCGCGCGAAGGACGAATTCCTGATCCCGTTCATCCACACGCTGACGGATCCGGCCTTCAAGACCGGCACGCTCGAAGCGGACCAGAAGCTGCTGAAGTCGCTGATCGTGTTCGCCTGCATCATGGAAGGCCTGTTCTTCTATGTCGGGTTCACGCAGATCCTCGCGCTCGGCCGCCAGAACAAGATGACGGGTGCTGCAGAGCAATATCAGTACATCCTGCGCGACGAGTCGATGCACTGCAATTTCGGCATCGACCTGATCAACCAGATCAAGCTCGAGAACCCGCATCTCTGGACCGCGGAATTCCGCGCCGAGATCCGCGAGCTGTTCAAGCAGGCTGTCGAACTCGAATACCGCTACGCCGAAGACACGATGCCGCGCGGCGTGCTGGGTTTGAACGCGTCGATGTTCAAGAGCTACCTGCGCTTCATCAGCAACCGCCGTTGCCAGCAGATCGGCCTCGATCCGCTGTACCCGAACGAGGAAAACCCGTTCCCGTGGATGAGCGAGATGATCGACCTGAAGAAGGAACGCAACTTCTTCGAGACGCGTGTGATCGAGTATCAGACGGGCGGTGCGCTGTCCTGGGAATAACCCGCAGCAGCGAACCCGTCACATGATGTGAGCAGCCGGCGGCCTCTCGGCCCCGGCCCAAGGTTTAGGAGCAAGAACGCCTGATGCAAAGCATGCCCGGTGCCTTAACGGCCCAACGACACGACAGGCACTTTGCGAACCCTTCAGTGGGATGGGCAAACTTCCCTCCGGAAAAAGCGGACGGCCGTGTGGCGGTCCGCTTGATCAAGCGATTAGGGGTAGCGGCGCGAGGTGCGCCGGCTACCGACTTGATTTGGCGCGCGAGGCCGGGTGGTCACGCGCGCCATACCGTATTCATTAGCGTAAGCGCGTGGTATCCGCGTACGCCGATGAATAGCCCGCTTCGAAGCGCACGTCCTGAACAGCGTCCGCGGGAAGCGGGTTTTGACGAAGGGTGTAGTTTGAACTGACTCTCATCTGAACCTGAAGGAGAACAACATGGCTACCGCCAAGAAGAAACCGGCTGCTAAGAAAGTTGCTGCCAAGAAGACCGTTGCGAAGAAGGCTGCTGCTCCGGCGAAGAAGGCTGCTGCAGTGAAGAAGGTTGCTGCGAAGAAGGTCGCGGTGAAGAAGGTTGCCGCGAAGAAGGCAGCACCGGCGAAGAAGGCCGCAGCGAAGAAGGTTGCAGCCAAGAAGGTCGCGGTGAAGAAGGTTGCTGCGAAGAAGGCAGCACCGGCGAAGAAGGCCGCAGCGAAGAAGGTTGCAGCCAAGAAAGTCGCAGTGAAGAAGGTTGCTGCGAAGAAGGCCGCACCGGCGAAGAAGGCTGCTGCGAAGAAGGCCGCACCGGCGAAGAAGGCTGCTGCGAAGAAGGCCGCGCCTGCTAAGAAGGCTGCTGCCAAGAAGGCTGCGCCTGCGAAGAAGGCTGCCGCGAAGAAGGCTGCGCCTGCTGCGAAGAAGGCTGCCGCTGCTCCTGCGAAGAAGGCCGCTGCTCCGGCGAAGAAGGCTGCTGCTCCGGCCAAGAAGGCTGCAGCTCCGAAGAAGGCCGTCGTGAAGAAGGCTGCGCCGGCAACGACCGCGTCGACCGCATCGGTTGCGCCGGCATCGGGCGTGAAGACCGCGCTCAACCCGGCAGCTGCATGGCCGTTCCCGACCGGCAGCCGTCCGTAATCGAGGCTGACCCGTACCACCCGGACACTCACATGGTGTCCGTGGGTTGAGTAGCGCTACTCAATCAGTCCCGCCATCTGGCTCAGGTGGCGGGATTTTTTTCGTCCGTGTTTGTCGATGTGCCTGGGAGCCTGTGTGCCGGCTGCCCGTATGCGGGCCGCGGCGAGTACGGACGAAAAAAAAACGCATGTGCAGCTTCGCACATGCGTTCGACCGCGGCTTGCGCCGCGAGCTGAGGTACCTGTTAGTGCGTGACGCGCGTGACGCCGCCGCTCGACAGCAGTCGCACCCGTTCGCCGGCGCGGAACGCTTCGCCGCTTGCTGCCTGCGTGATCGAGCGCAGATCGCCGTTGTCGAGGCGCACGGTGATTTCGACACCGTTCGCCGTGCTGAGGTTTTCGCCGACCGCGTTGCCCGCGACCGCACCGACGAGACCGCCCGCGATCGCGGTCAGGATCGATCCCTTGCCGCCGCCGATCGCGCTGCCTGCCACCGCACCGAGTGCGCCGCCGCCGAGCGTGCCGATCGCACTGCCGCCGCCGTCGGACTGGATGCGCACTGCACGGACGCTTTCGACCGTGCCCATGCGAACCGTCTGTTCGCGCTGCGCCTGGCCGACGCTATAGACATCCGCCGAGCCCGGCGCGGTGAAGCAACCGGTGAGCGTCAGCGAGGCCGTCAGCATGGCCGCGAGCGTGAGGGTCTTTTTCGTCAACATCTTTGCTCTCCCACAATATTCATTTGAGACTGTAACCGAATGCAGTCTCGAAGCGCGCGTCGATCTCGGCGCGCGTCAGTACGTAAGTCTGGGGCCCCTGGTGGGCGATCTTGATCGAGCCCATCAGGCTCGCGAGGCGGCCCGTGGTCGCCCAGTCGAGGCCATGCTCGATGCCGTACAGCAGGCCGCCCCGGAAGGCGTCGCCGCAGCCGGTCGGATCGGCGACGTGCTCGGCCGGTACGACTGGAATCTGCTCCGCACCCTGCTTGTGGCGGATGGTCGCGCCGTGCTCGCCACGCGTAATGACGAGGGCGTCGACCCGGCTGGCGATTTCATCTTCGGACCATCCCGTCTTGTCGCTCACCAGCTTGGCCTCGTAGTCGTTGACCGCTACATAGGTCGCAAGTTCAATGCTGCGGCGCAGCGTCGCACCGTCGAACAGCGGCAGGCCCTGGCCCGGATCGAACACGAACGGCACACCGGCCTTGGCGAGCTCTTCCACGTGCTGCACCATCCCGTCGAAGCCGTCAGGGCCGACGATCGCGAGCTTGATGTCCGGCGCGTCGCCCGCGTGGTTAAGGTGCGACTGCATCATCGCGCCCGGGTGGAACGCCGCGATCTGGTTGTTGTCGAGATCGGTCGTGATCATCGCCTGCGCCGTATAGGTATCGGGCAGCACGCGAACGTGGTCGCGGCGCAGGCCGAGCTGGTCGAGCCGGTCGAGATACGGCTGCGCGTCGAGCGCGCCCACCGTTCCCATCATGCGTGCATCGCCGCCGAGCAGGTGCAGCGCGTACGCGATGTTGCCCGCGCAGCCGCCGAATTCGCGGCGCATCGTCGGCACCAGGAAGCTCAGGTTGATGAGGTGCACCTGGTCGGGCAGGATGTGCTCGCGGAACCGCCCTTCGAAGGTCATGATGGAGTCGTAGGCGATCGAGCCGCAAATCAACGTAGCCAAGGTGTGCGTTCCTGTAGAAATGAGGGACCCTGCGCGACAACGCCGCGCGAAAGGCGCGGCGCGGCAGGGGAAAGCGGAAGAAAGCTTACTTCAGTGCGGCGAGCGCTGCATCGTAGTTCGGCTCGTCCTTGATTTCGCTGACGAGTTCCGAGTGGATCACCTTGTCCTGCGCGTCGAGCACGACGACCGCACGGGCGGTCAGGCCGTTCAGCGGGCCGCTCGTCACGTCGACGCCGTATGCGTTCGCGAATGCGCGGCCGGTGCGGAACGTCGAAGCCGTCACGACGTTCTCGAGGCCTTCGGTCGTGCAGAAGCGCGTCGCGGCAAACGGCAGGTCGGCCGACACGACGACGACAACCGTGTTGTCGAGCGACGATGCGGCTTCGTTGAACTTGCGGGTCGACGTCGCGCAGGTCGGCGTGTCGAGGCTCGGTACGATGTTCAGCACCTTGCGCTTGCCGGCGAAGCTGGCGAGCGACAGGTCGGCGAGATCCTTGCCGACCAGCTTGAAATCGGCGCCTTGCGCGCCGACGGCCGGGAACGTGCCGGCGAGATCGATCGGGTTGCCACCCAGCGTAACTTTGCTCATGTTCGTGCTCCGAATGAGCGCGCCGCTCGGGCGCGCGGGTTGAGACGGGCGCGCATGCGCGCGCCGCGGTGCGTCACGGATAGAAGATCTGGACGCGGAAATTCGAGGCGGGCGTGCCGTTCGTTTCGAGGCGGACGACCATCGTCTGCGTCGTGCCGGGCGGCAACCCGGCGTCGATCGGCGTGCCCGGGCGCACGTAGTCGCGCGGCGCGAGTACGCGGCGCACGGTCACGTGGTTGGTGTCGTCCAGCAGCGTCAGTTCGAGCGACGGGTAGGCGAGCGCGACGCGGTAGCGGTTCGTCAGCGGTACCTTCAGCTCGAGCTCGCGCGGGCCGTCGAGCTGGCGCAGGTCGGTCGCGTCGAGCCGCAGGCCGTCGATCGCGCGCGGCGGCGCGACCGTGCAGCCGAGCGGCGCGCAGGCCTGCCGGAACCAGCCCTGCGTGACCGGCCAGTGGATCATCAGCGTTTCGCGTTGCCACCACGCGAGTTGCGCGACGAGCAGCACGGCCAGCACGGCGGCGACGAGGCCGCCGAAAAAGCCGCCGAGCATTCCGCGCCGCTGCGGGGCGCGCGTCTCGCGCGTGACGGCGAAGTGAGGACGATCGTCGTCGGTCAGCGCAGCGGGGAACGGTGCGGCCGGCGCGCTGGCGGCCGCGGCTGGCTTCTCTTCGTGCGGTGCCTTTGCGCCGGTACCGGTGTCGGGTTCGGATCCGGCTGTTGCGATGGCCGGTGCCGGTGCAAATGCAAAACGCGGTTCGCGCGGCGCGCGTTCGTCGTCCGGCACGGCGAAGTGTGCGGTGCCAACGGGTTCGGCGGCATCGTGAGCGGTATCTGCGTCCGACGGACGGTGTGCGACGAAGCGTGGCTCACGCGGGTCGCGCTCGACGGGCGCGGCCGATGGTTCGGTATCCCGCGGCGTTTGCGTCTGCAGCGATTCGGCTGGTTGCGCGACGGCAGCGGAAGTGTCCAGCTCGGCCGGGGAGGGGGCGAACGGCGCGGGCGCACCCGACAAGTGAACGACGCCGGCGTCGGTGGACGGAAGGGCGAGCGGAATCAGCGGCTCGGTGCGCACGGTCTGCACGTTGTGTTGCAGCGACGGGTCGACGCCGGCGTCGAGCCACGGCGCCCACATGTCCCAGCCTTCCGGCTTGTAATCGGTGTCGGAAGATGCCCCGGCCGGCGCATCGGTAGTGAACAGCCGGGCCGGCGGGGCCGGATGGTGCGCGTTGCCTTCGTCCGGCGCGGCAGCCGGTTCGGTCAGGACCGGCTCGGGCTGCTGCGCGTGCTCGGGAACGAGCGACTCGGATGCGTTGAAGACTTCGTGGCAATGCCCGCAGCGCACGAGCCCTTGATGCAGCGAGAGCTGTTCCTGCTGCAGCCGGAAGACGGTTTCGCAATGAGGGCAGCGCGTCGCAAGAAGCATGTCGAGCCGGGCGGCCTGCTGGCCAGAGTGAAGGACAGCGCTATTCTAATGGCTTTCGCGCCGGGTTCCGGCGAGGCATACCCAACCTTCGTGTTCACGCCAGACCGAGATGTCGACGTAGCGCGCGTAGACGGCCGCGACTTCGTCCGCCTGGCGCGCGAGCACGCCCGACAGCGCGATGCGCCCGCCCGGCTTGACCTTCGATGCGAGCATCGACGCCATCAGCTTCAGCGGATTCGACAGGATGTTCGCGACGACGATGTCGAATTCGCCGTCCGGGCACGCATCGGGCAGCCCGTACGTGACTTCCGCACGGTTGCGTTCGCTGTTCTGCCGTGCCGATTCGACGGCTTGCGGATCGATGTCGATGCCGATGACGGGGTTCGCCCCGCATTTCTTCGCGAGGATCGCGAGAATGCCCGAGCCGCAACCGTAGTCGAGCACCGATTGGCCGGGTTTCACCGACTGCTCGAGCCATTCCATGCACAGGCGCGTGGTCGGGTGGCTGCCGGTGCCGAACGCGAGGCCCGGATCGAGTTCGAGGACGAGCGCATCGGGATCGGGCGCATCGTGCCACGACGGCACGACCCAGATCCGCTCGCCGATCGGGATCGGCTCGAACTGCGATTGCGTGAGTCGCACCCAGTCCTGTTCCTCGACTTCGCGGACGACGAACGTCGGCGTTTCGGCGATGCCGATCTCGTTGGCAGCCGCGGCGAGCAGCACGGCCGGCTCATGCTCGGCCGCGAGCAGCGCGACCACGCGCGAGTGCTGCCACGCGGTGCGGTCGGGCACGAGGCCCGGCTCGCCGAAGAGCGGCTGTTCGTCGGGCGTGTCGGCGTCGGCGTCTTCCACGGACACCGACAGCGCGCCGAGTTCGAGCAGCGCGTCGGACAGTGCCTCCGCGTGCTCACGGGCCAGTTCGACGACGAGTTCGCGATAGCTCATGCTTACGCTTCTTCCGGTGCGACCTGCTGCTTCTGGGCGAGCCGGTTTTCGAGGTAGTGGATGCTGGTGCCGCCTTCGACGAACTTCGAATCGATCATCAGCTCGCGGTGCAGCGGGATGTTGGTCTGGATGCCTTCGACGACCATTTCGGACAGCGCGATGCGCATCCGGCTGATCGCCTGCTCGCGCGTCGCGCCGTAGGTGATCAGCTTGCCGATCATCGAATCATAGTTCGGCGGCACGAAATAGCCATTGTAGGCGTGCGAATCGACGCGCACGCCGGGGCCGCCCGGCGTATGCCACGACGTGATCCGGCCCGGCGACGGCGTGAACTTGAACGGATCTTCGGCGTTGATCCGGCATTCGATCGCATGTCCGCGGAACTGGATGTCGCGCTGGCGCAGCGTGAGCTTCTCGCCGGCCGCGATGCGGATCTGTTCCTGCACGATGTCGACGCCCGTGATCAGCTCCGAAACCGGATGCTCGACCTGCACGCGCGTGTTCATCTCGATGAAGTAGAACTCGCCGTTTTCGTACAGGAATTCGAACGTGCCCGCGCCGAGATAGCCCATCTTCTTGCAGGCGTCCGCGCAGCGGTCGCCGATGCGGTCGATCAGGCGGCGCGGAATGCCGGGCGCCGGCGCTTCCTCGATCACCTTCTGGTGGCGGCGCTGCATCGAGCAATCGCGTTCGCCGAGCCAGATCGCGTTCTTGTACGCGTCGGACAGCACCTGGATTTCGATGTGGCGCGGGTTCTCGAGGAACTTCTCCATGTACACCTGCGGGTTGCCGAACGCACGGCCGGCTTCCTCGCGGGTCATGTTGACCGCGTTGACGAGCGCGGCCTCGGTGTGCACGACGCGCATCCCGCGCCCGCCACCGCCGCCCGCCGCCTTGATGATGACCGGATAGCCGATCGCGCGCGCAATCTTGACGATCTCCTTCGGATCGTCCGGCAACGCGCCTTCCGAGCCCGGCACGCACGGCACGCCGGTCTTGATCATCGTCTGCTTCGCGGTGACCTTGTCACCCATCATGCGGATCGTTTCCGGGCGCGGGCCGATGAACGTGAAGCCCGACTGCTCGACGCGTTCCGCGAAATCGGCGTTCTCCGACAGGAAGCCGTAGCCGGGGTGGATCGCTTCGGCGTCGGTGACTTCCGCGGCGCTGATCAGCGCCGGCATGTTCAGGTAGCTCAGGTTCGACGGGGCCGGGCCGATACAGACGGCTTCGTCCGCGAGGCGCACGTACTTGGCTTCCTTGTCGGCTTCCGAGTAGACGACCACCGTCTTGACGCCGAGCTCGCGGCACGCACGCTGGATGCGCAGCGCGATTTCACCGCGGTTGGCAATGAGGATTTTTTCAAACATAGCGAGTATTCGTCTCTTCGAGGGGCGCGCGAACGGCGCCTGGCGAGCATCGGCGGAGCGCGGCCCGCAGGCCGCGCGGCGGACTTAGCCGATCACGAAAAGCGGCTGGCCGTATTCGACGGCCTGGCCGTTCTCGACGAGGATTTCCTTGATCACGCCGGCCTTGTCCGACTCGATCTCGTTGAGCAGCTTCATCGCTTCGATGATGCAGATCGTCTGGCCTTCCTTGACCGTGTCGCCCACCTGGACGAACGGGTCCGCGCCCGGCGACGGCGCGCGATAGAACGTGCCGACCATCGGCGACGTCACGACGTGGCCCTGCGGGGCGGCCGGTGCGGCAGCGCCGCCAGCGGCCGGCGCGGCAGCGCCTTCGGTCGGCAGCGCGACCGACGGAGCGGGCGCGCTGACTTGCGGGGCATACCCAGCCGTCGGCTGTACGTAGACCGGCGGCGCGTTCTTGACGATGCGCACCTTGCCTTCGCCTTCCGTCACTTCCAGCTCGGAGATGCCGGATTCGGAAACGAGGTCGATCAGAGTTTTCAGCTTACGAAGATCCATCGGGAATTCCCCTTTCAATACGTGAAAGCGCCGGTTAGGGGCCGGCGCTGAATCTAGATCGCGAATTCAGCCGCGCGACGTGCCTTGCAGCTTGTCCAGCGCGTACTCGAGCGCGTACAGATAACCTTTCCAGCCGAGCCCGCAGATCACGCCTTCGGCCTGGTCGGAAAAGTAGGAGTGGTGCCTGAACGCTTCGCGGCGATGCACGTTCGACAGGTGAACCTCGACGAACGGGATGCCAACGCCGGCGATCGCGTCCCGGATCGCGACGCTCGTGTGCGTATACGCGGCCGGATTGATCAGGATGAAATCGGTCTGTTCCTCCCGCGCGGCCTGGATGCGGTCGACCAGCGCGCCTTCATGGTTGCTCTGGAACGACGACAGTTCGGCGCCGGCTTCCCGGGCGCGCGCGGCAAGCGCCTGATCGATCTGTGCGAGCGTGACGCGGCCGTACACCTCCGGTTCCCGGGTGCCGAGAAGGTTCAGGTTGGGGCCGTGCAGCACCAGCAATCGTGTCATGGTCGCTTCTATTTCTGCGGAATTGCGCGAACTTTAGCGCTATTTAGAGAAATTTGTCTAGTTTTGCCGAACGGCCGAGCGCGCGGGACCTGCAAGAATTACCGGCGCGCATGCAAAGTATCGGCGAATTCACGCGAAATTGCGGCGATCGACGGGCAAATCGCCGACAACGTCCGGGCTGCCGTTCGGACAGGTTACAGCGCGTCGAGCGTCTTTTTCAGCTCGGCCGGCTGGATTTGTCCCAATTTTGTCTCGCGAATCTTGCCGGTTTGGTCGATGACGACCGTAAACGGCAACGCGCCGGCGGTATTCCCGAAATTGCGGGCCAGATCGGCGCCCGCATAGCCGCTGACGAAGACGGGATAGTCGACCTTCACCTTCTGCAGAAAGTTCTTCACGTTCTGTTCGGAATCGACGCCGATCCCGATGAAACGGATGCCCTTCTGTTTGTATTGGTGCGACAGCGCGACGAGCTCCGGCATCTCCTCGACGCACGGGCCGCACCATGACGCCCAGAAATTGACGACGACCTTCTGGCCCTTGAAGGCGGACAGCGTGGCCGGCTTGCCGTCGACACCCGTCAGGGAGGCCGCCCACAACTGTTCGACCGGGCTGCCCTGTGCGGCGGGCGCGGCGACGGCGACCCCGTCATCGGCGGTGCCGCGGAACCAATGGCCGGCGGCGAGCCCGCCGGCAACGGCGGCGGCCGCGACGACCGCGAGCGCCAACATGCGTTTCATCATCATCGTTAAATCATTCCGGTTCGGAAGGGGCCTTGCCTGCTTCGACGAGCGCGCGCAGCGCGGCGGCATCCGCACGGGCGACCCGGCCGCGCGCGTCGGCCTTGACCGCGCCGCGCAGGTCGTCGCTCGCATAGAGCGCGAGATGGATGCCGATCGCATCCACGTCGCGCCGCGGGCGCCACAGGAAACTGAGCGTCTCGACGTCGGCGCGGCCCGCGAAATGCCGCGTCTCGGACACGTCGTACTGGACGTTCTGGTTCAGCAGGTAGATCGCGACGTCCTTCGGGTTGTCGGTGAATGCCTGCAAATGGATATCCGAATGCGCGTTCGCGGTGCCGTTCAGCACGGCACCCGTCACATAAGGATGGAACTCGGCGAGCCGGCGCATCCAGTCGAGCGCGACTTCGCGCAGGCGGCGCAGTTCGTCCGGCTGCGTGTCGCTCTGGAACAGCGCGAGATATTCGCGCAGTTCTTCCTCGATCTGGTCGTTATCCGGCAGCCATTCGCCTGCAACGCGCGAGTCGCCCAGCAACTGGCGCGCGGCCTTGCGTTTTGCGCCGGCATAGTCGAGGCCGTCCTCCGCGATCAGGCGGGCGGCGGACTGGGCAATTTCCTCGCGGAGGCGCCGCGGGTCGACAAGAGGTTTGCGAGACATGATCCGGCAATCATACTCGATCGCCGCGGCGCCCGAGCGCGGGTGCGGCGGCCTGCCGCCCGGCGTGCCGGCGCCGCTCGCG
>NZ_QOBB01000183.1:0-15251 GCF_024704855.1 Burkholderia sp. HAN2018
GTCGGCGCCGCGCTTCGGGCCGGCACGGCGCGGCACGGCGCGCGCCGCCGTGTCGTGCACGGGCGGCGCAGCATCCTCCGCGTCGAACGGATCGGCGGAATCGGCAACGGCAGCGGAGGAACGGCGTGGTGACACAGGCATCGGATCGTCTGGGTGCTTCGCAAGGCAAGTACAATAGCGGCTTTCACGTCGTCCGAACGAACGACGCCGGCCAGGCCGCGCATCCCGCCATCATAGCGGCTCGCGCGCCCCATTCATGCGTTTCCGCCCTGTCGGCGGCGCCCGCCGGCCGTTTCGAACCAGCCCGCATGTTCACGCTTTCCGATTTCGATTTCAATCTGCCGCCCGAGCTGATTGCGCAAACCGCGCTGCCCGACCGCACCGCGAGCCGCCTGCTCGAGGTCGACGGCACCGTCGAGCCCGCACGCCTCGCCGACCGCCGCTTCGCCGAGCTGCCGTCGTGCATCGCGCCCGGCGACCTGCTCGTGTTCAACGATACCAAGGTGCTGAAGGCGCGGTTCTTCGGCCAGAAGGCCAGCGGCGGCAAGATCGAGGTGCTGGTCGAGCGCGTGACCGGCACGCACACGGCGCTCGCGCAGATCCGCGCAAGCAAGTCGCCGGGTGCCGGCACGACGCTGCGGCTCGCCGATGCGTTCGACGTGACCGTCGGCGAGCGCGTCGAGCCGTTCTTCACGCTGATCTTCCCCGAGCCGTGCCTCGATCTGATCGAGCAGTACGGCCGCCTGCCGCTGCCGCCCTATATCGAGCACGATCCGGACGCGACCGACGAGACGCGCTACCAGACCGTCTACGCGAGCAATCCGGGGGCAGTCGCCGCACCCACGGCCGGCCTGCACTTCGACCAGCCGATGCTCGACCGGCTCGACGCGATGGGCGTCGAACGCGCGACGCTGACGCTGCACGTCGGTGCCGGCACGTTCCAGCCGGTGCGCGTCGACAACATCGCCGAGCACAAAATGCACAGCGAGTGGTACGACCTGCCGCAGTCGCTCGTCGACAAGATCGCCGCGACCCGCGCGCGCGGCGGCAACGTGATCGCGGTCGGCACGACGTCGATGCGCGCGCTCGAAGCCGCGGCGCGCGCCGCCGACGAAGCGGGCCGCCCGCTCGCGGCGACGCAGGCCGAGACCGACATCTTCATCACGCCGGGCTATCGTTTCCGCGTGGTCGACCGGCTCGTCACGAACTTCCACCTGCCGAAGTCGACGCTGCTGATGCTGGTGTCCGCGTTCGCGGGCGTCGAGACGATCCGGGCCGCGTACCGTCACGCGATCACCGAACGCTACCGCTTCTTCAGCTACGGCGACGCGATGCTGCTCACGCGGCGCGACACGCCGGAGACGCCGCGCGCCTAGCACGACAGGCGCGAAAATGCAGCGGCCCGCGATTGCTCAGCGGCCGTTGCGCCTCGCGCTGCCGCACGCCGCGCGGTTGTCTCCGCGCGGTTGCCCCCGCGGTTGCCCCTTTTCCCGCGGTACGCGCTACGATGGCGCGCACCTGTTTTTCCCCGCCGCCGGCCTGCCGGCGGCGTTTCCAACATGCGCCGGACTGTTCTCCGGTGGCAAGGAGAATAAAGCGATGACCGAAGGTTCATCCCACGATACGCACGATACACACGCCCCCGTGCAGGATCGCCCCGCAAACGGGCTCGAATTCGAATTGCTGACGACCGACGGCCATGCGCGCCGCGGCCGCGTGAAGCTCAATCACGGCGTGGTCGAGACGCCGATCTTCATGCCGGTCGGCACGTACGGCACCGTGAAGGCGATCCAGCCGCGCGAGCTGCACGAGATCAAGGCCCAGATCATTCTCGGCAACACGTTCCACCTGTGGCTGCGCCCGGGCCTCGACACGATCGACGCGCACGGCGGCCTGCACGGCTTCATGGGCTGGAACAAGCCGATCCTGACCGACTCGGGCGGCTTCCAGGTGTTCTCGCTCGGCGACCTGCGCAAGATCACCGAGGACGGCGTCACGTTCGCGTCGCCGATCAACGGCGACAAGCTGTTCCTGTCGCCGGAAGTGTCGATGCAGATCCAGAAGGTGCTGAACTCCGACGTCGTGATGCAGTTCGACGAGTGCACGCCGTACGCGACCAACGGCGTGCCGACCACGCACAAGGAAGCGGCCGACTCGATGCGCATGTCGCTGCGCTGGGCGAAGCGCTCGCTCGACGAATTCAACCGGCTCGGCAACCCGAACGCGCTGTTCGGGATCGTCCAGGGCGGCATGTTCGAGGACCTGCGCGACGAATCGCTCGCGGGCCTCGCGGAACTCGGCTTCCACGGCCTCGCGATCGGCGGGCTGTCGGTCGGCGAGCCGAAGGAAGACATGATGCGCGTGCTGCGCCACGTGGGCCCGAAGCTGCCGGCCAACAAGCCGCACTACCTGATGGGTGTCGGCACGCCGGAGGACCTGGTCGAGGGCGTCGCGAACGGCGTCGACATGTTCGACTGCGTGATGCCGACCCGCAACGCCCGCAACGGCTGGCTCTTCACGCGCTTCGGCGACGTCAAGATCCGCAACGCGACGCACAAGAACTCGCTGAAGCCGCTCGACGCGAGCTGCTCGTGCTACACGTGCCAGAACTTCTCGCGCGGCTACCTGCATCACCTGCACCGCGTCGGCGAGATCCTCGGCGCGCAGCTCAACACGATCCACAACCTGCACTACTACCTGCAGCTGATGAGCGAGATCCGCGACGCGATCGAGACTCACACGTTCGACGCGTTCCGCCAGCGCTTCGCGGAGGATCGCGCGAGAGGCGTCGACTGACGGGCCGGCTGCCCGCGCCGCGGCCCGTCACATAGGACAAGTACTAAATAACGCGTCCCAACTGTCGAATCCGGCCGCCAAACATTACAATTGCCTTTCCAAACGAGTCGCAACGGTACCGGTTCGCGCTTTAACAGCTTGATCCGAAAGCGCATTTGCCGAGCCGTTTGCGCATGGGGCCGGTGGTAGAATAACCGGCTTATTTTTCGATCTTCCCCTACGGAGAGACCAACGTGCCGTTCATTTCCAACGCGTTCGCGCAAGGTGCCGGTGGCGCCGAATCGAGCCTGATGAGCTTCCTGCCGCTCATCCTGATGTTTGCCGTGCTCTACTTCATCATGATCCGTCCGCAGATGAAGCGTCAGAAGGAGCACCGCAACATGCTCGCGGCCATGGCCAAGGGCGACGAAGTCGTCACGAGCGGCGGCCTCGTGGGCAAGGTGACGAAGGTCACCGAAGGCTACATCGGCGTCGAGATCGCCGAAGGCACCGAAATCACCGTGCAGAAGGCCGCGGTCACGACCATTCTGCCGAAGGGCACGATCAAGTCGCTGTAAGCCCTTCACCGAGCGTCCGGCACCCCGCGCCGTGCCCGCCTGAGAGAGCGGGCCGCCGCGGCGCCGGACGCGACGCTTTCACGCCAACCACCCGTTCGGCTCCCTCATGAATCGTTATCCACTCTGGAAATATGTCGTGATGGTCGTGGCGCTCGCCATCGGCCTTCTGTACACATTGCCCAACTTCTTCGGCGAAGCGCCGGCGGTGCAGGTGTCGAGCGGCAAGGCCACGGTCAAGCTCGACTCGACCACGCTGACCCAGGTCGAATCGGCGCTCGCCGCCGCGCAGATCACGCCGGACGACGTCACCTTCGAGAACACGGCGACCAACGCGAACATCCGCGTGCGCCTGAAGGACACCGATACGCAGCTGCGCGTCAAGGACCTGCTGCAGAAGTCGCTGAACGCCGACCCGAACGATCCGCAGTACGTCGTCGCGCTGAACCTGCAGAGCGCGTCGCCGCGCTGGCTGACCGCGCTGCACGCGCTGCCGATGTATCTCGGCCTCGACCTGCGTGGCGGCGTCCACTTCCTGCTCCAGGTCGACATGACGGGCGCGCTCACGAAGAAGCTCGATTCCGACGCGTCCGACGCGCGCACGCTGCTGCGCGACAAGAACATCCGCGACGGCGGCGTGAGCCGCGTCGACCAGTCCGTGGTCGTCAATTTCAGCGATGCGCAGACGGCGGAAGACGCCCGCAAGGTGCTCGCGCTGTCGATCACCGAACTGCAATGGGCGACCCAGCCCGGCGGCGGCGGCACGCAGGTCGTCGGCACGTTTACGCCGGCCGTGCAGAAGTCCGTCGAGGACGCCGCGCTCAAGCAGAACCTGACGACGCTCCACAACCGCGTGAACGAACTCGGCGTATCGGAGCCGATCCTGCAGCAGCAGGGCAGCGACCGTATCGTCGTCGAGCTGCCGGGCGTGCAGGACACCGCGAAGGCGAAGGACATCATCGGCCGCACCGCGACGCTCGAGGCGCGCCTCGCCGACCCGATCAACACGCACCCGAACCCGAACGACCCGGTGCCGCCGGGCGAAGAACTGTTCACGCAGGGCAACCAGGCGCCCGTGCTGCTGAAGAAGGAAGTGATCTTCACGGGCGACCGCATCATCGATGCATCGGCCGGTTTCGACGATCACCAGCGTCCGTCGGTCAACATCCGCCTCGATTCGGCGGGCGGCCGCTCGGTGCGCGCGGTGTCGCGCGAGAACATCGGCAAGCCGATGGCGATGGTGCTGTTCGAGAAGGGCAAGGGCGAGGTGCTGACGGTCGCGACGATCCAGTCTGAGCTCGGCGACCGCTTCCAGATCACGGGCCAGCCGACGCCGCAGGCCGCAGCCGACCTCGCGCTGCTGCTGCGCGCCGGTTCGCTCGCCGCACCGATGGACATCATCGAGGAACGCACGATCGGCCCGAGCCTCGGCGCCGACAACATCAAGATGGGCGTCCACTCGGTGATCTGGGGCTTCTGCGCGATCGCCGTGTTCATGATCGCGTACTACATGCTGTTCGGCGTGATCTCGGTGATCGGCCTGTCGGTGAACCTGCTGCTGCTCGTCGCCGTGCTGTCGCTGATGCAGGCCACGCTGACGCTGCCCGGTATCGCCGCTATCGCGCTCGCCCTCGGTATGGCGATCGACTCGAACGTGCTGATCAACGAGCGCGTGCGTGAAGAACTGCGCGCCGGCCAGCCGCCGCAGCTCGCGATCCAGTCGGGCTACGCGCACGCATGGGCGACGATTCTCGACTCGAACGTCACGACGCTGATCGCCGGCCTCGCGCTGCTCGCGTTCGGCTCGGGCCCGGTTCGCGCGTTCGCGATCGTGCACTGCCTCGGTATCCTGACGTCGATGTTCTCCGCGGTGTTCTTCTCGCGCGGGATCGTCAACCTCTGGTACGGCGGCCGCAAGAAGCTGAAGTCGCTCGCGATCGGCCAGGTGTGGAAGCCGGAAGGCGCCGCTGCCGCCGCACCGTTCGCCGAGGCGGACGATGCGACCGACACCGCGCGTGCCGCGAAGCTCGCCGCGCCCGCGAAGGGCAACGCGCCGCGCACCGGCAAGCCGCAGCTGCGCAACCGCGCGCAGCAAGGCGTGTCGCCGAAGAAACCGGGCTCGACCCAATAAGGCCCCGGAGAAGACCATGGAATTTTTCCGCATCCGTAAAGACATTCCGTTCATGCGGCACGCGCTGGTGTTCAACGTGATCTCGCTGGTCACGTTCCTCGCCGCCGTGTTCTTCCTGTTCCACCGCGGGCTGCACCTGTCCGTCGAATTCACCGGCGGGACGGTGATCGAGGTGCAGTACCAGCAGGCGGCCGAACTCGAACCCGTGCGCGCGACGCTCGGCAAGCTCGGCTACGTCGACGCGCAGGTGCAGAACTTCGGCACGTCGCGCAACGTGCTGATCCGGCTGCAGCTGAAGGAAGGCCTCACGTCCGCTCAGCAGAGCGACCAGGTGATGAGCGCGCTGAAGGCACAGAGCCCGGACGTCACGCTGCAACGCGTCGAATTCGTCGGCCCGCAGGTCGGCCGCGAACTCGCGACCGACGGCCTGCTCGCGCTCGCGTGCGTCGTGATCGGCATCGTGATCTACCTGTCGTTCCGCTTCGAGTGGAAGTACGCGGTGGCTGGCATCATCGCCAACCTGCACGACGTCGTGATCATTCTCGGCTTCTTCGCGTTCTTCCAGTGGGAGTTCTCGCTGGCGGTGCTCGCGGCCATCCTCGCGGTGCTCGGCTACTCGGTCAACGAGTCGGTCGTCATCTTCGACCGGATCCGCGAAACGTTCCGCCGCGAACGCAAGATGACCGTGCAGGAAGTGATCAACCACGCGATCACGACCACGATGTCGCGTACGATCATCACGCACACGTCGACCGAAATGATGGTGCTGTCGATGTTCTTCTTCGGCGGCCCGACGCTGCACTACTTCGCCCTCGCGCTGACGGTCGGCATCATGTTCGGCATCTACTCGTCGGTGTTCGTCGCGGGCTCGCTCGCGATGTGGCTCGGCATCAAGCGCGAAGACCTGATCAAGGAAAAGAAGACCGCGCACGATCCGGACGATCCCAACGCAGGCGCGCAGGTTTAAGCGCCACGCTGCTTCGGCACAGACGAAAAGCCGGCCCGGTTGGGCCGGTTTTTTTTCGCCCGTATGTTCGCCCGTACCGCCGGCGCGGAACGCGCAGCCCGCTCGCCCTGCCTCGTCACTCGCGTCGGCTACAATCGTGACCGTCCCGCCGGCCGTGCGCCGGCGGGACAGCACCTTCGCCCTCCGTTCCAACGTGCGGTCCCGATGATGCCTTCTACGCGTGCCGTTCTTCGCCTTGCCGTTTGCGCAGCCGTCACGGCCGCGTTCCTGCCGTGCGCGTCACCGGTCCGTGCGCAACAACCGGCACCCGCCCCGCCCGCTTCTGCTCCCGCCGCCTCATCCTCGTCATCCGCCTCACCCGCCACCGCCCGGCCGCCTTCGCCCTGCCCGCCCGACTGGGAGCCGCAGATCTGCGAGCTCAAGGCGGCGGTGGAAGTCCTGAAGCGGCAGCACCTGACCGACGTCGACATCGGCGCGCTGCTCGACGCCACGACCCACGCGGGAATCAAGACGCTGCCGTACGCGCGTTTCTTCGATGCGAAGGAGGAGCAGGAGCGGCGCGAAGACGAACGGCGCGCGCGCGACGGCACGCCCGGCATCGGCATCGTCTTCGAGACGCGGCCCGACGGGCTGCACATCGTCGACGTGATTCCCGACGCGCCCGCGGAACAGGCCGGCGTGCGCCCCGACGATCTCGTCGTCGCGATGAACGATACGAGCGTCGTCGGCATCGATGCCGCCGACCTGACCAAACTCGCCAAGGGCGACGCGGGTGTGCCGCTGAAGCTCACGGTACAGCGCGGCCCGTCGCACGCGATGCTGAGCTTCGCGCCCGTGCGGACGATCCTCAAGCCGCACCCTGCGACCGCGAAACGGCTCGCCGGCGACATCCTGTACACGCGGCTGTCGAGCTTTCCGGAACCCGCGGTCGGCGCCTACATCGACGCGGTGCAGGCCGCACGCCGCGCGGGGCCGCCCGTGAAAGGCGTGATCCTGGACCTGCGCATCAACGGCGGCGGCGCGCTCAATGCGGCGATCGGCATCACCGCGCTGTACGCGGGCCGCGATCGCACCGCGATGGTGACGGTCGAGCGCGGCGACGCCAACCGGCGCCGCTACACGACCAACTGGCCCGATTACGCGTTGCCGGTCATGCACGGACAGGATCCGCTCGCGCCGTTGCAGGCCGACGACTGGTGGCGCACCGTGCCGCTCGTCGTGCTCGTCGACGGACAGAGCGCGTCGGCCGCCGAAGCGACCGCGGCGGCGCTGAAGGATCTCGGCCGCGCGAAGCTGCTCGGCATGCCGACCTACGGAAAGGGGCTCGCGCAGACGGGCGTCGACCTGATCGACGGTACGCGCCTGAATTTCACGTTCGCGCGCAACCTGCGGCCGAACGGCTGCCCGATGGATGGCTACGGCGTCGTACCGGACTGGCTGGTGCCGCCGCGCCGCGACTCGGACGTCGACGGCGTGCTGCTGTGGTACCGCGAAGCCGATCTCCCGCGCGCGCCGTATGCGGACCGGCTGGCGCCCGACCCGTTCGCGAAGGTGCGCAAGGAGCGGCAGAAGCTGCGCGAGCAGCGTGCGCTTGCAAAGATCGACTCGGCGAAGAGCGCGGCGCTGCCGCAGCGCGAGTTCGGCACGGCCTCCGACTGGCAGCTCGGGCAGGCCCTTGCCGCGCTCGCGGGGCGCCCCGTGCGAACCATCGACGCCAAGCCGCAACTGATGCCCGCGCAGCCCGTGTGCGAGCGCGCCGGCAACTGACGCGCGCCGCCTGCCCCGTTACCGGAAGCCGAACCGCCGGCGCAGCACGACCAGCGCCGCGAGGCTCAGCACGGCCGCGAACATCAGGTAGAAGCTCGGCGCCGTCTTCATCCCGGTCGCCTTGATCAGCCACGCGATGATGAACGGCCCGAAGCCGCCGAAGATCGTCACCGCGACGTTATAGGCGAGCGACATCCCGGTCGTGCGCGTCTGCACCGGGAACACTTCGGACAACAAACCCGGCAGCGCCGCGAAGTAGCCCGTCATCAGGAATGCGAGCAGCACCTGCAGGGCGATCAGCGTGCCGAAGCCCGGATGGGCGACCAGGTACGCGAATGCCGGATAGATCAGCACGAGGATGCCGATCGCCGGCGCGATCATCACGCGCACGCGGCCGTAAGTGTCCGACCAGTGGCCGACGAGCGGTGCGAACACCATCTGGATCACGCCGACGACGAGGATCGCCGCGAACGCGGCCGACGGCGCGAGGCCGAGCTGCTTCACGCCGTAGGTCGGCATGAACAGCACGAGATAGGTCGCGACGGTGCCGAGCACGACCACGCCCATCGCGGCGACGAGACGCGCCTTGTGCGACGCGAACGTGTCGCGCAGCGGGTTCGCGGTGCCTTCCGCCGCGAGGAATTCGGGCGTCTCGTCGACCTTCGTGCGGATGTAGTACGCGACCGGCCCGAGCAGCAGGCCGAAGAAGAACGGCACGCGCCAGCCCCACGACGCCATCTGCTCGGCCGAGAGCTGCGCGTTCAGCACGGTGCCGAAGCCGGCGGCGAGCAGCGTCGTGAGCCCCTGGCTCGCGACCTGCCAGCTCGCGAAGAAGCCGCGCCGGCCCGGCACGTGTTCGGCGAGGAACGCGGTCGCGCTGCCGAATTCGCCGCCGGCCGAGAAGCCCTGCATCAGCCTCGCGGCGACGAGGATCACCGGCGCCGCGACGCCGATCGCCCCGTAGGTCGGCAGCACCGCGATGATCAGCGTGCCGGCCATCATCAGCAGGATCGACAGCGTGAGCGCGGCCTTGCGGCCCGCGCGGTCGGCGTACGCGCCGAGCACGATCGCGCCGAGCGGGCGCATGAAGAACGACACGCCGAACGTGCCGAGCGTGAGCAGCAGCGACACGGTGTCGTTGCCGGCCGGGAAGAACAGCTTCGAGATCGTCACCGCGAAAAAACCGTAGACGACGAGATCGAACCACTCGAGCGCATTGCCGATCGACGCGGCGACCACCGCGCGCCACACGCGCGGCGACGAGGCAATGGGACGGGACTGCGTGACGGCATGCATCGGCGATCTCCTTGTCGTTGTACGTTCTGTTCGAGGCGGCCGCGGCCACGCGCGCGCCGTCGGCGCTGCCCGGGCGCCGCGAGCGGCGCTCGGGCGATTATAGGCGCGCAAAAAAACCGCCGCGCCCGTGGAACGGGAACGCGGCGGTTGGCGCGCGACGGGCCGGCGCGGCGGCCGGCCCGGCTGGCGGTATTACTGCTGCTTGACGGCTTCGGCCGTGATCAGCAGCTTCGTCTTCATCTTGAAGCCGTACTGCTTGCCGTAGTCGAGGCCGAAATCGTCGCGGCTGAATTCGCCGACCGCGTCGACGCCGCACACTTCACGCTTGAGCATCGGATGCGGCATGCACTTGAACGAGTCGATCTTCAGCGTCAACGGCTTCGTGACGCCATGCAGCGTCAGGTTGCCGACCACCGACACCGGCTTGTCACCGTCGAACTTGATCGTGCCCTTGTAGTTCGCCTGCGGGAACTTCGCGACGTCGAAGAATTCGTTCGTCTGCAGGTGCTCGTCGAGCTTCGCGCTGCCGGTGTGGATCGACGCGATGTCGGTCGTCACGTCGACCGTACCCGTCTTCGCCGCGCGATCGAGCGTCACGGTGCCGCTCGACTTGTCGAACTTGCCGCGCCAGACCGACAGGCCGCCGAAGTGGTCGGCCTCGAAGCTCGGGTACGTGTGGGACGGATCGAACTGGTAGGTTGCGCTGTCGGCGAATGCCGAGAACGACAGCGTGGCAGCCAGTGCGCCCGCGGCGATCATCAGATGCTTTTTCAACTCTTTCTCCTTGGAACGGCGCCGCGCCCTCGCGCGGCATTCGGGTGATGCGATGGTTCGCCGCTTACTTCGTGGCGACGAGATGGAACTTGATCTGCACTTCGTCCGCGACGACCGACGTGTCCTTCCATTCGCCGGTGCCGACGTTGAAGGCCGAACGCTTGATCGGCAGCACGCCGTCGAACGTCTGCGTCGCGCCGTTCTGCGTGACCGTGACGGGCACCGTGACGGTTTCGGCCTTGCCCTTGATCGTCAGCTTGCCGGTCACGTTGTACTTGTTGCCGCCGGCCGGTGCGATCGCCGACGACACGAACGTCGCCTGCGGGAAAGCCTTCGCGTCGAACCAGTCCTTGCCGGCGACCTGGTCGTTGTACATCTTGTCGCCGAGGTCATAGCTCGCGACGTCGATCGTCATCTGGGCGCTGCCCTGCGCGGCCTTCGCCGGATCGAACTTCACCTGCGCGGAAAACTTCTTGAACGCGCCTTCGGTCGGCACGTTCATCTGCTTCGACACGGCAGACACCTTGCTCTTCGCGAGATCGACATCGGCGTGCGCCGCGCCCGACGCGACAAGTGACACCGCGGCGAGCGCGGTCAGCATGGAGCGGGAGAAAGACACTTTCATGGGATCCTTCATTTGGCAAAGGGAAGCATCCGCGACAGCAGGCCGTCGCGGTCCAACAACTGGTGCTTGAGCGCCGCGAGCACGTGCATCGCGACGAGTGAAAGCAGAATGTAATTCAAGGACACGTGGAGCGCCTTGAAGGTTTCCTTCAGCACCGGATCGGGGTCGATCAGCCGCGGCAGCGGCACGATGCCCAGGTAGACGACCGGGATGTTCGAAGCCGAGCTGTACAGGTAGCCCGTCACGGGGATCACGATCATCAGCACGTACAGCAGCATGTGCACGCCGTGCGATACCGCGCGCTGCCACGCCGGCGTATCGGCCGGCAGCGGCGGCGGCACGTGGGTCGCCCGCCACAGCACGCGGATGACGGCCAGCGCGAACACCGTCACGCCGATCCACTTGTGCCACGAGAAGTACTTCAGCTTGGTCGGCGTGAAGCCGGGGATATCGGTCATCACCCAGCCGAGCGCGAAGCCGCAGATGATCAGCAGCGCGATCAGCCAGTGCAGCGCGATCGCGGTATGCGCATAACGTGCCGGCACGGCCGGCGGCGATTTCGATACCATCCTGGATTCCTCAGTTCAGCGAACAGCCGCGCCGGCCATTCGTCCGACGCTTGTCAAGGGCGCCATGCTACCGCAACCTTTTGACGCGCGCGGACTCTGAGGACAGGCATGTCAGCCGGCCGACAGCTTCCCGTCATGTTACCGGCCGGTCACAAACCGCACGATCCTTGACACGCCGAAAAGGCCCTTTTGGTAAGATTGGCGCGGGTTCCGGCCCCGTCGACGCGTGTCCCCGGCCGTCGCACAACTGCCTTTTCCATGCAACGATACGACCTGATTGCCTGTCACGAGTGCGACGCACTGTTGCACAAACCGCGCCTGAGCGGCCGCGAAATCGCGCGTTGCCCGCGCTGCGACGCGCTGCTTTATCGCAACAGCGCGGCGCAGATCGAGCGGATCTGCGCGCTCGCGCTCGCGGCACTGATCACGTTCACGATTGCCCAGGCGTTCCCGATCCTCGAAATGGACGTGAACGGCAACCGCGTGCAGACCACGCTGATCGGCGCGATCGACTCGCTGTGGCGCCAGGACATGGCGATCGTCGGCGTGATGGTGTTCTGCTCGACCGTGCTGTTCCCGCTCGTCGAGATGGCCGCGCTGCTGTACCTGCTGCTGCCGATCCGCCGCGGGGTCGTGCCGCCCGGTTTCAACCTCGTGCTGCGCGCGATCGAGATGGTGCGGCCGTGGGGGATGATCGAGGTATTCATGCTCGGAATCCTCGTCACGATCGTCAAGATGGTGAGCCTCGCGCGCGTCGTGCCGGAAGCCGCGCTGTTCGCGTTCGCCGCGCTCACGCTGATGATCGCCGTGGTGCTGATGTTCGATCCGCGCACGCTGTGGGACATCGTCGACGACCTGCGCGCCGGGCGCTCGCCCGGGCAGCCCGACGCACCCCCGTTGCCGGAAGCCGCCCGCCGATGACGATCCCGACCGCCGCCCGCGAGGGCTACGTCAGCTGCCACACGTGCGGGCTCGTGCAGACGCTCGACCATCCGCACGCGCATTGCGCGCGCTGCGGCAGCGCGCTCCATTTCCGCACGCCGAACAGCCTGATGCGCACGTGGGCGCTGCTGCTCGCGGCCGCGATCCTGTACATTCCGGCGAACCTGCTGCCGATCATGCGCACCGCGTCGATCGTCGGCTCGCAGGAAGACACGATCATGAGCGGCGTCATCTATTTCTGGGTGTCGGGCGACTGGCCGCTCGCCGTCGTCGTGTTCGTCGCGAGCATCCTCGTGCCGATGCTCAAGCTCGGCGTATTGCTGATCCTCGTGATCAGCGCGCAGCGCCGCACCGCATGGCGGCCGCAGCAGCGCACGCGGCTGTTCCGGATCGTCGAGCGCATCGGCCGCTGGTCGATGCTCGACATCTTCGTCGTGACGCTGACCGTCGCGCTCGTCCATTTCCGTTCGCTCGCCGTCATCACGGCCGGCCCCGGCGCACTCGCGTTCGGTTCCGTCGTGATCCTGACGATGCTCGCGTCGATGCAGTTCGATCCCCGCCTGATCTGGGATCCAGTCGAAACCTCAGGGAATCACCATGAATAGTCCACAAGGCCCGCAGCACGACGCGCCCCGGCCGCCCGATCCGACGATCTCGACGAAAAGCGGCTGGCTGCCGTCGCTCGTCTGGCTCGTGCCGCTGATCGCCGCGCTGATCGGCATCGGCCTCGTGATCAAGTCCGTGCGCGAACGCGGCCCGGAAATCACGATCAGCTTCCACAGCGCCGAAGGGCTCGAGCCCGGCAAGACCCAGGTCAAGTACAAGGACGTCGAGATCGGCATGGTCAAGACGATCAAGCTGTCGAAAGACCTGTCGCGCGTGCTCGTCCAGGTGCAGCTCAAGAAGGAAGCCGAGGACTTCGCGGTCAAGGGCTCGCGCTTCTGGATCGTGCGGCCGCGCGTCGGCGCGACCGGCGTGTCAGGGCTCGGCACGCTGCTGTCGGGCGCGTACATCGGCGTCGACGCCGGCCGCGGCCAGGACACGCTGACCGATTTCACGGGCCTCGAGACACCACCGGCCGTCACGGGCGACCAGAAAGGCACGCAGTACGTGCTGCGCGGCGATTCGCTCGGCTCGGTCGACATCGGCTCGCCGGTCTACTACCGCCGCGTGCAGGTCGGCCAGGTGGTCGGCTTCTCGCTCGACAAGGACGGCACGGGCGTCACGTTCAACGTGTTCGTCAATGCGCCGTACGACCAGTACGTCGGCATCAACTCGCGCTGGTGGCAGGCGAGCGGCGTCGACCTGCGGCTCGATTCGAGCGGCCTGAAGCTGAACACGCAGTCGCTCGCGACGGTGATCCTCGGCGGCATCGCGTTCCAGACGCCGCCGAACCAGGGCTCCGGCACGACCGCGCCGAACAACACCACGTTCCGCCTCGCGTCCGACGAGGGCGACGCGATGCGCGACCCGGACGGCCAGCCGCTGCAGGTCGTGATGAACTTCAACCAGTCGCTGCGCGGGCTCGCCGTCGGCGCGACGGTCGACTTCCGCGGCATCGTGCTCGGCGAAGTGACGAACATCGGCATCGACTTCGATCCGAAGACGAAGAACTTCCTGATGCCGGTGACGATGAACATCTATCCGGAACGCCTCGGCCGGCGCTTCCGCGAAACGATCGAGAGCAAGGGAGAACCGGCCCGCCGCGAGATCGTCGAGCGGCTCGTCCAGCACGGGCTGCGCGGCCAGCTGCGCACCGGCAACCTGCTGACAAGCCAGCTGTACGTCGCGCTCGACTTCTTCCCGAAGGCACCGGCCGTGAAGATCGACACGGCCCGCCAGCCGCTCGAGCTGCCGACCGTGCCGAACACGCTCGACGAGCTGCAGCTGCAGGTCGCCGACATCGCGAAGAAGCTCGACAAGGTGCCGTTCGACCAGATCGGCGCGAACCTGAACAGCGCGCTCGCGAACGCCGACAAGCTGTTCAAGCAGCTCGACACGCAGGTCGCGCCGGAAGCGCGCGACACGCTGTCGGCCGCGAAGCAGACCTTCTCGACCGCCGAAGCGACGCTGCAGCAGGATTCGCCGCTGCAGTCCGACGTGCGCGGCGCGCTGAAGGAACTCACGCGCACGCTGCAATCGCTGAACGCGCTCGCCGACTACCTCGAGCGTCACCCCGAATCACTGCTCAAGGGCAAGCCAGGAGATCAACCATGACGACACGCGTGAACGGTTTCGCGAGCGGCGCGGCGGCGGTTGCCGCCGCCCTCGCGCTCGCCGCGTGCAGCTCGCCGCCCGCGCGGTTCTACACGCTCAGCCCGGCCGACGCCGCGGCGCCGCTGCGCACCGCGCCGGCCAACCCGGCGTTCCTGATCGAGGTGCCGTCCGTCGGCGTGCCCGAGCAGGTCGCGAAGAACCAGCTCGTCGTGCAGAAGAACGCCGCGCAGGTCGACGTGCTCGAGCAGGAACGCTGGGCGTCGCCGCCCGCCGACGAGATCCGCCGCGCGCTGTCGGACGATCTCGCCGCGCGGCTCGGCACGATCGACGTCGCGAATTCCGCCTATCCGCCCGGCGTGCCCGTGTATCGCATCAGCGTGAACGTGCAGCGCTTCGAGTCATGGCCGGGCAAACGCGCGGCGGTCGATGCGGTGTGGAGCGTGCGCTCGCTCGCCACGCAGGCCGTGATGACCTGCCGCACGAGCGTCGCCGAACCGGTCGCCGACGGCTACGACGCACTCGTCGCCGGCCACCGGCGCGCGCTCGACGTGATCGCCACGCAAGCCGCGGCCGGCGTGCGTGCCATGGCCGCGCGCCGTGGCGCATCGGCTGC
>NZ_QOBB01000184.1:0-14889 GCF_024704855.1 Burkholderia sp. HAN2018
AGCCAGCGCGAGCGGTTGGGCTGCGCGGCCGGCGCGGGCGCAGCCGGGTTCGCACGCTGCGCCTGCGACGGCGCGGCCTGCTGCATCGGCTGCTGCGCAGGCGGCGTGGCCTGACGCTGCGTGACGGTGGAATTCTGGCGGCCGATGCTGCGCCCGCCGCCCATGCGCTTGGCTTCAGCGTCGAGCGATGCGAACGTGCCGGCCGTGAGCAGGCCGACCATCAGCAGTGTGCCGACTCGCCGAGCCCACGGCTTCGACGGCTTGCTACGGTTGAACAACGAACGCGTTTCGGACATCAGCTTCTCCAGATGTAAGACAAATGTATGGAAAGAGCCCCTTAGTACTTGGCTCCCATGTGTAAAGCTACCACGCCACCTGACAAATTGTAATATTTGACGGCATCGAGGCCCGCTTGTTCCATCATCGTCTTCAGCGTGTCCTGATCGGGGTGCATCCGGATAGATTCAGCAAGATACCGGTAACTTTCAGCATCTTTCGCGAACTTGTCGCCAAGCCACGGTAATACTTTGAAAGAATACAGATCGTACGCCTTTTTCAGCGGATCCCAGACTTTCGAGAATTCCAGCACCATCACGCGGCCGCCCGGCTTCGTCACGCGGCGCATCTCCGCCAGCGCGGCATCCTTGTGCGTCATGTTGCGCAGCCCGAACGCGACCGTGACCAGATCGAAGTAGTTGTCCGGAAAGGGGATTTTCTCCGCGTCGCACAGCAGCGACGGCGTCACGATGCCCTTGTCGAGCAGCCGGTCGCGACCGACGCGCAGCATCGATTCGTTGATGTCCGTGTGCCAGACCTCGCCCGTCGGCCCGGCTGCCTTCGCGAACGCCTTGGTCAGGTCGCCGGTGCCGGCCGCGATGTCGAGCACCTTGAAGCCGGGACGCACGTTCGCCTGCGCGATCGTGAACGCCTTCCACGCGCGGTGCATGCCCGCCGACATCAGGTCGTTCATCAGATCGTAGTTGCTCGCGACCGAATGGAACACACCCGCCACTTTCTTCGCTTTTTCGTTTTCCTCGACGCTTTCGAAGCCGAAGTGGGTTTTGCTCATCGCGTTGATCCTCAGTAAATGGCAAGACGGCGCCGAGCGGGCGCCGTCGAATTTCAGTGGCAGTGGCCGTGCGACGCGGAGGCTGCCTGCATCGGGGCGTCGCGCTCGACGCCCGCTGCCTTCAGTTTGTCGAAATAGTCGCGCCACAGCGCGTCCTGCTGCGTGGCCAGCTCGTACAGCAGGTCCCACGAGTAGATGCCGGTCGAATGGCCGTCGGAAAACGTCGGCTGCAGCGCGTAGTTGCCAACGCCCTCGAGCGCGGTGATCGTCACCTCGCGCTTGCCGGTCTGCAGCGTCTCCTGGCCGGGCCCGTGGCCGCGCACCTCGGCCGACGGCGAATACACGCGCATCAGCTCGAACGGAATCCGGTAGCTTTCACCGTTCGGGTACTGCAATTCGAGCACGCGCGATACCGCGTGCACGACGACGCCGGACGGAATCGGCGTCGTGGAAGTCAAACCGCTCATGGCTGCCTCGAATCGGTCATGCGTTGAATTTCCTCGCGCACCGCATTGTGCAGCAGCGAGGCCTGCGCCGCGCGCGTGCGCAGCAGCGCCTCGGACACGCTGCGCTGGCGCGGCGCCCAGACGGGCTGCGGGAAGTGGGCGTCGTTGGAAAAGCGCGGGATCACGTGCCAGTGCACGTGCGGCACCATGTTGCCGAGGCTCGCGAGATTCACCTTGTTCGGCTGCATCACGCGGCGCACGGCCCGCTCGACCGCGTAGACCACGCGCATCAGGTGGGCCCGCTCGGGCTCGCCGAGATCGGAGAATTCCGCTACGTGCGTGCCCCAGATCACCCGGCAGAAGCCCGGATACTCGTGCTCGCCCGTCGCGAGGACGACGCGCAGCGCATCGTCCTGCCAGAGCACCTCGCCGCCGTCTTCACGGCAAAACACGCATTCCATCGTCGCTCCCATGTGGACGGGCGCCGGCATTGCCGCGCCGGCGCCCGCTCATCCCCAGCCCGGTCGGGCGGTCGTCATGCCCGCATTAGACCAGCACGCGCTCGATCCCGCCATTGTTCGCGCGTGCGACATAATCGGCCATCCAGTTCTCGCCGAGCACCTGGCGCGCGATTTCGACCACGATGTAGTCGGCTTCGAGGTTCGCATCCTCGCCGTAGCGCGACAGGCCCTGCAGGCATGACGGGCAGCTCGTCAGGATCTTCACGTCCGGGCCGTTCGCGGCCGCGGCGGCTGGCGCCGGCGCAGCGCCGGCCACCACGGGAATCGCACGCAGCTTCGCGGCGCCCTTGCGGATCTCCTCTTCCTTGCGGAAGCGGACCTGCGTCGACACGTCCGGGCGCGTGACCGCGAGCGTGCCCGACTCGCCGCAGCAGCGGTCGTTCTTCTCGATCTTGTAGCCGTCCTTCTCCGCGCCCATCAGCTCGTTGACGAGCTTCACCGGGTCCATCGTCTTGATCGGCGTATGGCACGGGTCGTGATACATGTAGCGCGTGCCCGTCACGCCGTCGAGCTTCATCCCCTTCTCGAGCAGGAACTCGTGGATGTCGATGATCCGGCAGCCCGGGAAGATCTTGTCGAATTCGTAGCCGGCGAGCTGGTCGTAGCAGGTGCCGCACGACACGACCACCGTCTTGATATCGAGGTAGTTCAGCGTGTTCGCGACCCGGTGGAACAGCACGCGGTTGTCGGTGACGATCTTCTCGGCCTTGTCGTACTGGCCCGAGCCGCGCTGCGGATAGCCGCAGCACAGGTAGCCCGGCGGCAGCACGGTCTGCACGCCCGCCTCCCACAGCATCGCCTGCGTCGCGAGGCCGACCTGCGAGAACAAACGCTCGGAGCCGCAACCCGGGAAGTAGAACACCGCTTCCGAATCGACGGTCGTCGACTTCGGGTTGCGGATGATCGGCACGATCTTGTTGTCCTCGATGTCGAGCAGCGCGCGTGCCGTCTTCTTCGGCAGGTTGCCCGGCATCTTCTTGTTGACGAAGTGGATCACCTGCTCGACGACGGGCGGCTTGCCCACCGTCGCCGGCGGGTGCTGCGTCTGCTTCTTCACGACGTTCTTCAGCATGTCGTTCGCGAAGCGCTGCACCTTGTAGCCGACGCCCATCATCACGCTGCGCGCGGCGTTGATCGTCTGCGGGTTGGTCGCGTTCAGGAAGAACATGCCCGCCGCATTGCCGGCGTTGAATTTCTTCTTGCCCATCTTGCGCAACAGGTTGCGCATGTTCATCGTGACGTCGCCGAAATCGATCTTCACCGGGCACGGCGTCGCGCACTTGTGGCACACCGTGCAGTGGTCGGCCACGTCGTTGAACTCGTCCCAGTGCTTGATCGACACGCCGCGGCGCGTCTGTTCCTCATACAGGAACGCCTCGACCAGCAGCGACGTCGCGAGGATCTTGTTACGCGGGCTGTACAGCAGGTTCGCGCGCGGCACGTGCGTCGCGCACACCGGCTTGCACTTGCCGCAGCGCAGGCAGTCCTTCACCGAA
Organism: Burkholderia sp. HAN2018; assembly: GCF_024704855.1. Classification (NCBI taxonomy): domain Bacteria; kingdom Pseudomonadati; phylum Pseudomonadota; class Betaproteobacteria; order Burkholderiales; family Burkholderiaceae; genus Burkholderia; species Burkholderia sp. HAN2018. The sequence continues at coordinate 3,533 of NZ_QOBB01000184.1, forward strand.
TCGGCGATCGCGCCGATGTCGGACTGCTTCATGATCAGCGACTCGTATCCCATCAGCCCGAAGCTCGGTGTATAGGCGTTGCGCAGATCGGCGCCTTCGAGCAGCTTGCCCTTGTTGAAACGGCCGTTCGGGTCGACGCGTTGCTTGTACGCGCGGAATTCGGCGATCTCGTCGTCGGTCAGGAACTCGAGCTTCGTGATGCCGATGCCGTGCTCGCCGGAAATCACGCCGTCGAGCGAACGCGCGAGCGTCATGATGCGCGCGACCGCCGCGTGGGCGTCCTGCAGCATCTCGTAGTTGTCGGAGTTGACCGGCAGGTTGGTGTGGACGTTGCCGTCGCCCGCGTGCATGTGCAGCGCGACGAACACGCGGCCGCGCAGCACCTGCTTGTGGATCGCCTGCGCTTCGTCGAGGATCTGCTTGAACGCGCCGCCGTTGAAGATCGCGCGCAGCTCCGCGCGGATCTCCTGCTTCCACGAGATGCGCACCGTGCGGTCCTGCGTGACGTGGAACACGGTCGCGCCCGGCTGCTCGTCCGCGCGGTCGGCGAACTTCTCGGCGAGCGCCTCGTAACCGAGTTGCACGAGGTAGTGCTGCGCCTCGCGCAGCGGCTGGTCGAGGCGGTCGCGCACGAACTCCCAGCGCGCGCGCACGCGCTTGAGCAGCTCCAGTGCCTGCTGGACGCGATCCTCGAGCAGTTCGGCGCTCGGGATCTCGTTCGCGTCGTCGGTCTTGCCGAGCGGCAGGTTGCCGCCGCGGAAAAACGCTTCCAGCGCGTCGACCAGCTGCAGCTTGTTCTTCAGCGACAGCTCGATGTTGATCCGCTCGATGCCGTCGGTGTACTCGCCCATCCGGTTCAACGGGATGACGACGTCTTCGTTGATCTTGAACGCGTTCGTGTGCTTCGCGATCGCGGCCGTGCGGCTGCGGTCGAGCCAGAAGCGCTTGCGCGCCTCCGCGCTGATCGCGACGAAGCCTTCGCCGCTCTTGCCGTTCGCCATCCGGATCACTTCGGACGTCGCGTGCGCGACCGCGTCGGCGTCATCGCCGACGATGTCGCCGATCAGCACCATCTTGGGGAATGCGTTGCGCTTGCTCTTGGTCGCGTAGCCGACCGCGCGCAGGTAGCGCTCGTCGAGGTGCTCGAGGCCCGCGAGGATCGCGCCGCCCTGCTTCGACGTCTCGAACAGGTAGTCCTTGATCTCGACGATGCTCGGGATCGCCTCGCGCGCCTGGCCGAAGAATTCCAGGCAGACGGTGCGGGTGTGCGCCGGCATCTTGTGCAGCACCCAGCGCGCGGACGTGATCAGCCCGTCGCAGCCTTCCTTCTGCACGCCCGGCAGGCCGGCCAGGAACTTGTCGGTCACGTCCTTGCCGAGGCCTTCCTTGCGGAACCGGCGGCCCTCGATCTCGAGCATCTCGCTCTTCAGCAGCTTCTCGCCCGGCGCATATGCGCCGTCGAACCACTTCAGCTCGAAACGCGCGACCGCGATGTCGTGGATCTTGCCCTGGTTGTGCTCGTGGCGCGTGACTTCGAGCCAGTTGCCGTCCGGGTCGACCATCCGCCACCAGGCCAGGTTGTCGAGCGCGGTGCCCCACAGCACGGCCTTCTTGCCGCCCGCGTTCATCGCGACGTTGCCGCCGATGCACGATGCGTCGAGCGAGGTCGGATCGACCGCGAACACATAGCCGGCCGCTTCCGCGGCTTCCGTCACGCGGCGCGTGACGACGCCCGCGCCGGAGAAGATCGTCGGCACCTTGTGCGCGACGCCCGGCAGCTCGGTCAGCTCGACCGCGCCGAGCTGTTCGAGCTTCTCGGTGTTGATCACCGCGGAGAACGGCGTGAGCGGCACCGCGCCGCCCGTGTAGCCGGTGCCGCCGCCGCGCGGGATCACGGTCAGGCCGAGCTCGAAGCAGGCCTTGATCAGGCCGGCGATCTCGGCTTCGGTATCGGGGGTGAGCACGACGAACGGGTATTCGACCCGCCAGTCGGTCGCGTCGGTCACGTGCGACACGCGCGACAGTCCGTCGAAACGGATGTTGTCCTTCTGCGTGCAGCGGCCGAGCGCCTTGGTCGCGCGGCGGCGCAGGTCGGCCATCTTCTCGAATTCGTCGGCGAACTCGTTGACCGCGCGCTGCGCGGCGGTTTCGAGCATCTCGACGCGCGATGCGCGTTCGCGGCCCGCGTCGTCGCGGTGCTCGGTGAGATCCGCGCTGCGGCGCTTGCCGATTTCGGTCAGCCGGTGGTTCAGCGCCTCGATCAGCAACGCGCGGCGCTTCGGGTTGTCGAGCAGGTCGTCCTGCAGGTACGGATTGCGGCGCACGACCCAGATGTCGCCGAGCACTTCATACAGCATCCGTGCCGAGCGGCCCGTACGGCGCTCGGCGCGCAGCTCGTCGAGCACCGACCACGCCTCTTCGCCGAGCAGGCGGATCACGATCTCGCGATCCGAGAAGGACGTGTAGTTGTAGGGAATCTCGCGCAACCGGGGCGCGGGGTCGGCGGCGACGGCGGCTGCCGCGCCATGCGGATCGAAAACTTGTGGTGCGTTCATGTTCGGACGACTCGGAGGGCCGATACACCGTGCACGGGCGTCGGCAAGCGCGTGGGCGCAATCTTGGGGAAATCTGTTCTGTTACCAGGCGCGCGGCTGTCCTTCATGGGGCCGGAGCGGGCGGAGATTCGCCCCTCCTGGCCGGCGACAGGGCCTGGCGGCACTCGATCATCAGCACGATCGCGCGCGGCGCGCATGCCGTTCCGCCGCGGGGCTGGCTGCGCGCGGCGTCGGCTTCAACGGTGCGATCCGAGGGTGCCTCTGCATCTTCCGAATCCTTGATTCAAAACGGAATTCTAACCCATGATCGGGCCACGCGTGACACGTCGGACAGGTCGTGGGGCTATCGCCGCGAGCCGCGCCAGGCCTGGCTCGGCGCGATTTCACGCGGTCATTCGCCGTCCGTCCGGTCGGTAACCACGCGGTTAAGCCGGTAAAAAAGGCCGCGCAACGTCGCCGACGCATCGTCCGCACGGCCCCGCGGGCGTGCGCCCGGCATGCCGCTTGCGTACAGGCGGACCCTTGGCGCTATCATTGATCCTTTACCGTCTGCTACCGCACTGCACGCGAGCGCCCATGGCATCCCACGATTACCTGAAGAAAATCCTCACCGCGCGCGTCTACGACGTCGCGATCGAGACGGAGCTCGAATCCGCCCGCAACCTGTCCGCCCGGCTGCGCAACGCCGTCTACCTCAAGCGCGAGGACAACCAGCCGGTGTTCTCGTTCAAGCTGCGCGGCGCATACAACAAGATGGCGCACATTCCGGCGGACGCGCTCGCGCGCGGCGTGATTACGGCATCGGCCGGCAACCACGCGCAGGGTGTCGCGTTCTCGGCGGCCCGGATGGGCGTCAAGGCCGTGATCGTCGTGCCCGTCACGACGCCGCAGGTGAAGGTCGATGCGGTGCGCGCGCACGGCGGCCCGAGCGTCGAGGTGATCCAGGCCGGGGAGTCGTACAGCGACGCGTACGCATACGCGGTCAAGGTGCAGGAGGAGCGCGGCCTCACGTTCGTCCATCCGTTCGACGATCCGTACGTGATCGCCGGCCAGGGCACGATCGCGATGGAGATCCTGCGCCAGCACCAGGGCCCGATCCACGCGATCTTCGTGCCGATCGGCGGCGGCGGGCTCGCGTCCGGCGTCGCGGCCTACGTGAAGGCGGTGCGACCGGAGATCAAGGTGATCGGCGTGCAGGCCGAGGATTCGTGCGCGATGGCGCAGTCGCTCGACGCGGGCAAGCGCGTCGAGCTGAGCGAGGTCGGCCTGTTCGCGGACGGTACCGCCGTGAAGCTGGTCGGCGAGGAAACCTTCCGGCTCTGCAGCGAATACCTCGACGGCGTCCTGACGGTGAACACCGACGCGCTGTGCGCGGCGATCAAGGACGTCTTCCAGGACACGCGCAGCGTGCTCGAGCCGTCCGGCGCGCTCGCGGTCGCGGGCGCGAAGCTCTACGCGGAACGCGAAGGCATCGAGAACCAGACGCTCGTCGCGGTCACGTCCGGCGCGAACATGAACTTCGACCGGATGCGCTTCGTCGCCGAGCGCGCGGAAGTGGGCGAGGCGCGCGAAGCCGTGTTCGCGGTCACGATCCCCGAGGAACGCGGCAGCTTCAAGCGGTTCTGCTCGCTCGTCGGCGACCGCAACGTCACCGAGTTCAACTACCGGATCGCCGATGCGCAGGCCGCGCACATCTTCGTCGGCGTGCAGATCAAGCGCCGCGGCGAATCGGCCGAGATCGCCGCGAACTTCGAATCGCACGGCTTCAAGTCCGTCGACCTGACGCACGACGAGCTGTCGAAGGAACACATCCGCTACATGGTCGGCGGCCGTTCGCCGCTCGCGCTCGACGAGCGCCTGTTCCGCTTCGAGTTCCCGGAACGGCCGGGCGCGCTGATGAAGTTCCTGTCGTCGATGGCGCCGGACTGGAACATCAGCCTGTTCCATTACCGCAACCAGGGCGCGGACTACAGCTCGATCCTCGTCGGGCTGCAGGTACCGCAGGCCGATCGCGCCGAATTCGAACGCTTCCTCGCGGCACTCGGCTATCCGTATGTCGAAGAGAGCGCCAACCCGGCTTACCGCCTCTTCCTGTCGTAAAGGCGTCACGCATGAATCCCGAACATTCCCCGCTCGGCAAGGCCACCGTCTACGCGGCCCAGTACGACGCGTCGCTGCTGTTCCCGATCCCGCGCGCCGGCGCGCGCGAGCAGCTCGGCATCGCGTCGGCGCTGCCGTTCTTCGGCACCGACATCTGGAACGCATACGAGCTGTCCTGGCTCAACGCGCGCGGCAAGCCGCAGATTGCGGTTGCGACCTTCTACGTGCCGGCCGAATCGCCGAACATCGTCGAATCGAAGTCGTTCAAGCTGTATCTCGGCTCGTTCGCGCAGACGAAATTCGACTCGATCGACGCGGTGCGCGACACGCTGAAGCGCGACGTGTCGGCCGCGTGCGGGGCGAGCGTCGCCGTGCAGCTCGTGTCGCCGCACGATTTCGGCAAGCTCGAAATGGACGAACTCGACGGTCTGTCGCTCGACCGGCTCGACCTCGACACCGACGTGTACGAACCCGATCCGTCGCTGCTGTCGGCGGCCGTCGACGAAGCGCCGGTCGAGGAGACGCTCGTGTCCGACCTGCTGCGCTCGAACTGCCCGGTCACCGGCCAGCCCGACTGGGGCAGCGTGCAGATTCACTACGTCGGGCCGCAGATCGACCACGCGGGCCTGCTGCGCTACATCATCTCGTTCCGCAACCACACGGGCTTTCACGAGCAGTGCGTCGAGCGGATCTTCCTCGACATCCTGCACGCGTGCAAACCGGTGAAGCTCGCGGTGTATGCGCGCTATACGCGCCGCGGCGGGCTCGACATCAACCCGTTCCGCACGAACTACAACCAGCCGATGCCGGACAACGCGCGCAACGCGCGGCAGTGACGGCGGCGGGTGGCCGCCGCAGCTTGCCTTTTGCCGCCGGCGACGCGCGGCCGCCACCCCAAATACAACAGCCCGACCGGAATCAACCGGCCGGGCTGTTTTTCATTGCGCGGGAAAAGCGCGAACGAACGACGATCACCCGCTCACCGGCCGCTCCGGCAGGATCTCCACCAGGCGCAACAGGTATCCGTCAGGATCCTGCACCAGCATCTCGATCTGGCCATGCTCGATCTCGCCCTCCCGATACCAGGACGTGCGCGGCTCGACGAACAGCGGCACGCGCGCGGCGCGGATCCTGTCGAGAATGGGGTCGAGCGCCTCGACCTCGATCTGAAAATTGATCCCGCGCCCGAACGGCGGCTCCAGCGGGCCGGTCAGCCAGCCCTCCGCGCTGTACTGCTCGAGCATCAGCTGAGCCCGGCCGATTTCCAGATACGCGAAGCCGTCTTCCGGACGTTCGAAGCGAATCCGGAATCCCAGCACGTCACGATAGAAGCGCACGCTTCCGGCGAGGTCCGAGCAGATCAGCTCCGGCACCAGCGCAGCCCATTCCATGTATTTCCCCTCCGTACGATCACGCAGCACATTACATGAACGGGCGGGTGGCGTTGCGGCGGTTGCCGCCGTGGCGCACCGGGCAACAATCGAACCGTGCGCGACATACGACAAAACGGGCCCGGCGCACGTGAATGCGCCGGGCCCGTTCTGGAGCGGCTCGCCGTTGCGGCGTTACTTCGCCGGCGCCTTGTACGCGATGCAGTCGACCTCGACCTTGCAGTCGATGACCATGCTCGACTGCACGCACGCGCGTGCCGGCGGATGCTCGCCGAAGTACGACACGAACACCTTGTTGAACGACGCGAAATCGCGTGCGTCGTCGAGCCACACGCCGCAGCGCACGACGTGCTCGAGGCCGTAGCCGGCTTCCTTCAGGATCGCGATCACGTTCTCGATCGTCTGCCTCGACTGCGTGACGATCCCGCCTTCGACGACCTCGCCGTTCACCATCGGCGTCTGGCCCGACACGTACAGCCAGCCGTCGGCCTCGACCGCGCGTGCGAACGGCATCACCTGGCCGCCCGTCCCCTTCGCTTCGCCTACGCCATATCGCTTCATCGTTTCACTCCTTGTTTGTCGACCGCCTCGACGCTTCAGCGCCGGCGCCGGTCCCATGCAACGCACGGTTGCGGATGCGCGCGCCGACGACGGCGCGCGCGGCAGATCGGAACAACAACCGCGTTCAGAACGCGGCGTCGGCACTCGCCGGCACGCGCTCGCCGCGTGCGACGAAGCCGCCGGCGCGCTCGCCGGTCGGCTGGCCGTTTTCGTAGGTCAGCACGCCGTTCACCCACACGGCGTCGATCCCGTGCGCGGGCTGCTGCGGCTTCTCGAACGTCGCGGCGTCGATCACGCGCGCCGGGTCGAACAGCACGAGGTCGGCGTGGTAGCCCACATGCACCTCGCCGCGCCGCGCGATGCCGTAGCGGCGCGCGGACAGCGACGTCATCTTGCGGATCGCCTCCTCGAGCGGCAGCAGGTTCGTGTCGCGCACGTAGTGGCCGAGCACGCGCGGGAACGCGCCCCACAGCCGCGGGTGCGGCAGCGGATCGTTCGGCAGGCCGTCGGAGCCCACCATCGTCGCCGGGTGCGACAGGATCCGGCGCACGTCCTCCTCGGACATGTTGTGGTACACGGCGCCCGCCGGGCGGATGCGCTGCGCGGCTTCCTGCTCGGTCACGCCCCAGTCGGCCGCGATCGCCTTCAGCAGCTTGCCCGCCGCTTCCGGGTGCGGCTCCGACCAGGTGATCGTGATGTCGATGTCGCCCGTCACCTGCTTCAGGTCGAGCGTCGACGAGCTGCGGCTGTACGGATAGCAGTCGCAGCCGACCGGCTGGTAGCGGCGCGCGCCTTCGAGCGACGCGAGCACTTCGGTGCTGCGCCCCCAGTTCGACGGGCCCGCGCACTTCAGGTGCGAGATCACGACCGGCACGCGCGCATGGCGGCCGACCTGGTACGCCTCTTCCATTGCATCGAGGATCGCGTCGAATTCGGTGCGCATGTGCGTCGTGTACAACGCGCCGGCGTTCGCGAGCGGCTCGGCGAGCGCCATCACCTCTTCAGTCGGCGCCGCGAACGCGGAGCCGTACGCGAGGCCCGACGACAGGCCGAGCGCGCCGTTCGCGAGCGCCTCCTCGAGCTGCGCGCGCATCCCGGCGATCTCGCCGTCGGTCGCCGCGCGGTCGAGGCGGTCCATCTGGTTGTTGCGCAGCGCCGTGTGGCCGACGAGCGCCGCGACGTTCACGGCCGGACGCGCGTCGTTCACGGCCGCGACGTAGTCGGCGAAGGTCGGGTACTGGAACGCGCCGCGCTCGCCGAGCAGGTTCATCGGATCGGGCGGATCGCCCGCGAGCGTCACCGGCGACGCGCTGATCCCGCAGTTGCCGACGATCACGGTCGTCACGCCCTGCGAGATCTTCGGCACCATCTGCGGCGCGCGGATCACGTGCGTGTCGTCGTGCGTGTGCACGTCGACGAAGCCCGGCGCGAGCGCACGGCCGTTCGCATCGACGACGGTCTCGGCGAGCCAGTTCGACAGGTTGCCGATCGCCGCGATCACGCCGTTGCGGATCGCGACGTCGCGCGTGACGGGCGGCGCGCCGGTACCGTCGTAAAGCTGCGCGCCGACGATCAGCGTATCGGCGGCTTCGGGATGCGAATGCATGGTCAGTCTCCTACCGGTTGACGGTCTCCGCCGCCGCGGTGCGCATCGAGCGCGTGCTTGATGCGACGCAGCGATTCCCGGCCCGCATCGCCGAGCCGCAACGCGACTCCGGTGACGAGCACGTCGATCGCCATCATCATCGCGTAGCGCGATGTCGACGGCTTGTAAATGAAATCGGTTTCGAACGCGACGACCGGGATCAGGTGGTCGGCCAGCTTCGCGAGCGGCGAGGCCGGCGCGGTGATCGCGATCAGCTTCGCGCCGTAGCGCTTCGCAAGCCGGCAGCTCTCGAGCAGCTCGGGCACGCGCCCGCTCACCGACAGCGCGACGACGACGGTGTCGCGCGACAGCGTCGCGGCCACCATCCGCTGCAGCAGGCTGTCCTGGTAGCTCGCGACCGGCCGGCCGAAGCGCACGAGCCGGAAACGCAGCTCGTCGGCGAGCGCGGTCGAGCCGCCGCCCTGCCCGTACACATAGGTCATCTTCGCGCCGGCGAGCAGGTCGGCCGCTTCCTCGAACAACGTATTGCGCAGCAACTGGTGGTTGTGCGCGAGCGCCACGCGGATCTCGTCGTAGACCATCGACGCGGGGCTCGTATCGTCGGTCGGCGCGTCGTCGGACGGCACGAGAAAGCGCTGGCCGACGGCCGCCGCCTGCGCGACCAGCACCTTCAGTTCGCGCACGTCGCGGCAGCCGACGGCCTTCGCGAAACGCGTGACCGTCGCGACGCTGACCTCCGCGTCGCGCGCGAGCGCGCCGATGCTCGCATGTGCGGCGCGTGCCAGATCGGCGAGGATGAACGCGGCGACCTTGCGCTCGGCTTCGCGCAGCTCGGGCGCGCATTCGGCGATCCGCGCGACGATGTCGAGGACCGGCGGGGCGGCCGATGCCGGATAGGGCTCGGCTGCGTGCGGAGCGGACGGATTGGCGGGCGTATTCATCTGCGGAAAAGGGTGCGAAGCTCGATGTTACTAAATAACATCACCGCGCAGATGCTACTTTCTGTACCATCTGCGTGTCAACTTCAGTGCAATGCATAGTGATGATGGAGCGGGATGACATGAAAGTTACAAACTATCAGGAAGCGACGATCGATCCGTTCGGCAAGGGCCTCGGCAATCTGCCGAGCGCGAGCGTGCCGCTCGGCGACGCGGGCCGCCTCGAGTGGAACCTGCTCGCGGAAGACGTCAGCCTGCCGGCCGCCGTGCTTTACGAGGATCGCATCGAACACAACCTGAACTGGATGCAGGCATTCGTCCAGAAGTACGGCGTCAAGTTTGCGCCGCACGGCAAGACGACGATGGCGCCGCAACTGTTCCGCCGCCAGCTCGATGCCGGCGCGTGGGGCATCACGCTCGCGACCGCGCACCAGACGCAGGCCGCGTATCACGGCGGCGTGCGGCGCGTGCTGCTCGCGAACCAGCTGGTCGGCCGCCAGAACATGACGATCATCGCGGGGCTGCTGTCCGATCCCGACTTCGAATTCTTCTGCCTCGTCGATTCCGCGGAGAGCGTCGACCAGCTCGGCCGCTTCTTCGGCGCACTGAAGAAGCCGCTGAACGTGCTGCTCGAGCTCGGCGTGCCGGGCGGCCGCGCGGGCGTGCGCGATGCCGCGCAGCGCGAGGCCGTGCTCGCCGCGATCGCGCGCTATCCGGACACGCTGAAGCTGGCCGGCATCGAACTCTACGAAGGCGTGCTGAAGGAGGAAGGCGAGATCCGCACGTTCCTGCAGGAAGCGGTCGCGCTCACGCGCGAACTGGCCGAGGCGGGCCGCTTCGCGCGTACGCCGGCGATCCTGTCCGGCGCAGGTTCGGCGTGGTACGACGTGGTCGCGGAAGAATTCGCGAAGGCGTCCGACGCGGGCTTCGCGGAAGTCGTGCTGCGTCCGGGCTGTTACCTGACGCACGATGTCGGCATCTACAAGAAGGCGCAGACCGACGTGTTCGCGCGCAACCCGATCGCACGCACGATGGGCGAAGGGCTGCTGCCCGCGCTGCAGTTGTGGGCCTACGTGCAGTCGGTGCCCGAGGCCGACCGTGCGATCGTCGCGCTCGGCAAGCGCGACGCGGCGTTCGACGCGGGGCTGCCGGAGCCGGCGCGCCACTTCCGCCCGGGCCGCGACACCGCCCCGCGCGACGTCGTCGCCGCCGAAGGCTGGGCCGTCACCGGGATGATGGACCAGCACGCGTACCTGCAGATCCCGCCGGGCGCGGACGTGAAGGTCGGCGACATGGTCGCGTTCGACATCTCGCACCCGTGCCTGACGTTCGACAAGTGGCGCCAGGTGCTCGTGCTCGATCCGCAGTTCCGCGTGACGGAAGTCGTCGAAACCTTCTTCTGACGCAGGTCGCGCGCACCGCCCCGCCGCTCGCGCGGGGCGGCCGTCACGCGCGCTTCAAGCGGCCGGAGTACACTGCGCTTTCGTCCTCGGGGCCCCGGGCGGGCATGGCATTCGTCTGCCGCGGCGGGCCCTCAACGCAGCTCCACTGGAGAAAGCCATGGCCGCGAAGAAGATCCTGTTCCTGACCGGCGATTTCGCCGAAGACTACGAAACGATGGTGCCGTTCCAGGCGCTGCAGGCGGTCGGCCACCACGTCGATGCAGTCTGCCCGGGCAAACGCGCGGGCGACAAGATCAAGACCGCGATCCACGATTTCGAAGGCGACCAGACCTACACCGAGAAGCCCGGCCACCAGTTCACGCTGAACGCGGCATTCGACGACGTCGACGCCTCGCGCTACGACGCGCTCGCGATCGCGGGCGGCCGTGCCCCCGAATACCTGCGACTCGATCCGAAGGTGATCTCGCTCGTGCGCGAGTTCGCCGAAGCCGGCAAGCCGATCGCCGCGATCTGCCACGCGGCGCAACTGCTCGCGGCGGCCGACGTGATCCGCGGCAAGCGCATCTCGGCCTACCCGGCCTGCGCGCCCGAGGTGAAGCTCGCGGGCGGCGAATATGCGGACATCCCGGTCGACGCAGCCGTGACCGACGCGCCGTTCGTCACCGCGCCCGCGTGGCCCGCGCATCCGGCCTGGCTCGCGCAGTTCCTCGCGCTGCTGGGCACGCGCATCGAGCTTTGAACCCGCAGGAAATCGAGATGAGATGAAGTGCCGGGGCGGCGCAGGTCGGCGTATTCACGCCGAC